>CAIVOO010000030.1 GCA_903907555.1 uncultured archaeon
CGTTGTATGCAGCTTTTCGCCTCCAAGCAAGAACAGCGGCTCTGTCTCGCCGTAGCTGCCGCCAAGTCTTTTTTCATGCATAAGATATTCCATCTGTTCGTCCAGCGTAAGTTTTGTGTCCAGTGCCCTAAAATCCCTTACCCTTTGCGGGCGTTCCGCGTCTTTGATGCAGTGTGCGACATCGCGCATTTCAACATAGAGAGAGCCGTAGTCAGGCGCGTAGATGCAGATTTTCAATCCGATATCAAAGCCGCCGGCAATACCTCTGTACTTCCATCTGTCCTTGATTACAGTTATTTCAAGATTTTCTTCTGTCATGATAAAAAATTAAGAGCCTATGGGTTTAGGCTCATAAGGCACCAGCTTCGGCAGCTGCTTGGGAATTCTTATCTTCGGCAGCGGCACGCAAGCACCCTCATTGCATATGAATCCGCATGTCTCTTTGTAGTTGTTCACTTCGCTGAACCTGCACGATGAAGTTGTCAGCCCTGCATTATTGCATACTGGTATGTTTTTTGTCTCGTAAACATCATTGCCTATGCAATATGTTCCATTAGAAGCTTCTGTGCCGCAATCTATATCAGCCGAGCATGCAGGCTTCACGCATGCGTTGTTCATGCATAATTCCCCTGTTCCGCATGAAGGATTGTTGTAATTGCATCCTGATTTTGCAACACATGCATTATTCACGCAATTTTCGTTTGCATTGCATCCCGGATTATTGTAATCGCATCCGGATTTAAGCACGCATGCGTTGTTTACGCATTCCTTGTCGCTCGGGCAAGCAGGGTCGTTATTCATGCATCCAGTCGCATCTGCACATTTTCCGTCTGCACATTTGTAGTCGCAAGTCTTTATCAAAACTTCTTGCGTTCTGTTGCTGCAGAAAGAGTTCAGGCTTCCAGGATTGTTGCACATGAACACAGTGTCCCCCCTGACCACATCCCCATTGCTGCAATAATATCCATTTCCTGTTATTGTATCCCCGCATTGTGTATCAGTATAGCAGTCTACAAAGAACTTAACCTTGTTCGATGCTAGCTCTATACCGTAATTATTTATTCCGACAATCTCAACCCAGTGATTCTTGTCCTTTTGCAAATCGATATCATTCAAGGTATATTCTTTGTTAGGATTGCTTGGGTCAGGATCAGCCAGATCTTTGCTGTAAACCAGATTTGTATTTGTGTCCTTGTACACATTTATTCTGTACTTAACAGGCTGTTTCGATGCTATGGCAGTCCATTTGAATGTCGGATTTTGCGTGTTTGTTATATCTCCCTCTTTTGGAGAAGAGATAATCGGCTTGTTGCCCACAACTTTGAGCTTGTACAGCTGGTCTGTTGTGTTGTATCCGTCAGAAACACCAAGGCGTATCCACTGGTCGCCAACGCTTAGCGCATTAGTCTGCCAAGTGAAGTTGCAGATTGTGTCATACCAAGGGAAATCAGTCGTGCAGGATTTTATCATCCCGAAACTTCCTGCTGAAAATGCATCCAGCTTGTCGCTGTCCAAATCATTCGCATACAAAGTCATCTGCAATTTGTCACCTGCATAAATCGGCCCGAAATCCGCAGGGCACGTCACGCCCAAAATATTCAGCGAGTCGCAGACAACGTTGTTGATTATTGGAAGCTGGTTTGCAAGGCTGAAATCTATTTCATAGCTGCCAAGGAATGTATCTTGTGTGCAGCATCCGTCCTTGTAGCATCCGCTCGCCTGCTCGCAGCCGGTATAGCAAAGATGCCAAACTTTAGCAATGGCCTGGTACTTTTTGTTCTTTTCAACCGCCATCGGACAGCTATCGAAGCTGAGCTGTTTTCTTTCTCCTGGAAGGAAATACACTTTTTGCCAAGGCAGGTTGCATAGTGTATTGTTATTTTCGTCCATAACAGTCACTCCGACATAAACATATCCGCTGATGTATTTCCAGTAATTGGTCACGGTCATGTTGAACTGTGGCTTGTCGTTTACGATTTTGTAATCCATGCTGTCCACGAAAGCGAACGGCGAGCTGAAGGCCCAATACAGATTATTTGCGCAGGAGAAAAATCTGCCGTCAAGAAGTGCGCACTGCCCTTCAAGCGCATTCGTCACCATGCTTTCATTGGTCATCGTATCAATGACTCCGTTGACAAGCCAGAATCCGCACTGCACAGCCCCTAAATCACAAGTGATATTTTTCGGGTCTATGCCCACTACTCCAAAGACAATATCTTTGCCGAACTTTACAAGGGACATCCCGCCCATGAACGGATGTAAATAATAAAGGTAGTGCGTGCCGCCGTAAATAACCACTCTGCCTATGTCACCATTTGAGTGTTCTATTCCATACCATAAGCTCAAACCTGCTGAAAGAACTTTAAATCCAAGGTCCACATTGGATTTTAGATTTTTAACAGTGTAATCCACCTCTTTTATGGCTTCGGTGACTTGTTCTACTTCAAAAGTTGTGCTCTTCAGGTGCACAAATGCTACGCTGTCGCTTGTTGCTTCTGCATAAAATATCTCAGTCTCTTCAATGTTGATTGTTGTTGTCGTCTGTAGAGCCCACTTGTAATCCTTCATCTGCATTATCGGATACTTAATCACATCTTTTAAAGTGCTTACAGTTTTCAAACCTTGAATGATATTCTCCAGCATTAATTCTGCATCATCTTCTGATTCATTCTTGAAGAATACCTGGTTTACTTGTTTTTTTGCGATGAGCCCATCGCTTATGTTGTAGAATATCAAAGGATCCACCATTACAAATGAATCATCGCTTAAATTTGTGAAGTCGTATATGCACAACTTGTTGCTGCATATCTGATTTGTGTTGCATTTCACTCCGCATAAACCGCAGTTATTCGGGTCTGTGTTAAAATCAAAGTCTTCATCAACTTTCAAGTCGCAATCGTTATCAATATAATCACATGTTTCTGTCGGAGCTGTCGGGCATGCAGTTGCGCACATTGAATAGTTTCCGCACGCATTTCCGTTATAATTGCATGATAATGTTAAATGCACTGCTGCATTGTTGTCATTGCAGTCAAGCCCCAATGAGCATCCTGTCCCGTATCCGTCTTTGTCGTTATCAACGCAGTTTGTTACCGTGACGCATTGTTTTGTTGTGAAGTTGCATGTCTTTCCTGTACCGCATGCTGTGTCGCTTGTTGCTGAATTGCAGTCATTGTCAATTCCGTCACATAGTACTTCTGTCGGAGGTGTTGGGCATGATGCGGTACAAAGACTGTATGTTCCGCACGCATTTCCGTTGTATTTGCATGATAATGTTGAATGCACTGCTGCATTACTGTCATTGCAGTCAAGCCCTGCAGCGCAGTTTGTTCCATAACTGTCTTTGTCGTTATCGACGCATACTGGCGCTGCATTTACCGTGAAGAACATTTCTTTTGTGCATGTGTTTGGCGAGGCGCATGGAGATGCTGTTGCCCTGTATTTGTACTGTCCGCTCCATGTTGAGCCGACAGTTTCCAGTGCTGCAAGGCACGGCCCTGAGCCTGTTGTTATGCTTCCGCTGTTTGTTGTTGAGAAAACATTTGTTGTTCCCTGAAATATGTCTATGACAAGATTGTAATTTCCTGTCGCACCTGTATTCGTAATGCAGTATGCATAATTAATATTCTCTCCTGCTTGGAATGTTGATTTTGGAGCAAGGGAGTTATCCAGAGTATCTGTTGAAACAATATTTATGTTTGGTGTTGTAGGCGCAGAATCGATAGTAAAAGTTATACTTTTGGTGCATACATTGCTTCCTGTGCAAGGGGATACTGTTCCTTTGAATGTGTATGTTCCGCTCCAGTCTGAAGGAATTTTCTTTATGTACCAACTAGCAA
Source organism: uncultured archaeon (assembly GCA_903907555.1). Taxonomy (GTDB): domain Archaea; phylum Nanobdellota; class Nanobdellia; order Woesearchaeales; family CAIVOO01; genus CAIVOO01. Next base: position 3,840 of record CAIVOO010000030.1, read on the forward strand.
GTGCACTTCCGCTATTAACATTAAATCCTGATGAGTATGTATCGATTACATTTGAATTCTTTAATAATTCCCATTTGTATGTGGCAGTGCCTGTCTTCCAATTGTTTTGTGCCATGATATAAAAAAATGCATCTTCATTTGTTTTGAATGTTGTTTTCTGAACGTTGCTTGTGTTCATCATATAAACGCTGGATATGCTCATATCAGGGCCATTGCTCACGCAATTGCCATTCTCGCATACATTTCCAGAACCGCAGCTCGTTACTTGAGAATATGTGCAGTCTGTGTTACGGTATTGTTTTGTTGCAGAATCCTTGCACACCCATGCTGCAGTGCATATCTGAGCATTTCCATAAACTTTGAATGTGAAATCCTTATCGCTTGATATCCAATTTCCAAATTCTGACCTGCCGCCTGAATAAGCATCATAAGTTGCCTTGTCCCATGCCATATTAGGCGATGATTTGAAGGCTCTTCCGTAATATACAACAACAATCTGGTAAGTATCTCCAAGGTTAACATTTGCTGGGTTGTCAAACTTTATCTCGTACCAGCTGTAACTTGTCGGAAGATTGCATATCTGAATCCCGTATTTTGAAGCAACAGTGCTTCCTGAAGAATCTCTAAGTTCTACATCAAACTTGTCTTTGCTCAATCCAAAACTGTCGCACGGATCCCAAGTGCTTGACATTTTTTTAAGTCTTAATTGTACTTTGGTAACTTGTTCAACTCCAACAACAAAGCTTTGTTTTCCCCATCTGGCGAAATCATTTTGGTTATTGGTGACATCATCGCCGTAATAGAAGTTATACGTGTCCCCACCTGCAGTCTGCTGTGCATCAAGCTGTTCTGCTGCAAAAGCAATTGGCAGAAATAACAATATTGCTAATAAAATAAGTAGTGATTTTTTCATTTTTTCCTCCCCATGGAAATTTTGCTATAGAATCAATTAGAATTCCGCATTATTAAAGATGAGTAATCGTGCCGCACGACAACTTTAATGAATCATCAGCTCGTTTTGGCGCAGCGCCTTGTTCTTCCACAAAGAATCAAACATCGACTGGTAGGAGTTTGCTATGTTTGGGCTGTTGATTTCAATGAGCGTCATCGGTTTCGAGAACCAGTCCACTATGTATGTCTTTTTGTCGAATACATATGTGTGTGCTGGGAAGTTTATGCCGCCGATCCACCTGATTTTTCCCTTTACCTGTTCGGAAAACGGATGTATTTTTTTAATCGTGTTCAGTATCACTTTGCAGTCTACATCAAGTTTCTGCTTCAGCTGCTGGCTGAAAATGTAGTACTCTTTTCCGAGGATATCCTGCATCTCCCCGCCTTCGCATATTGTGGAATAAATTTTTTCCTTGCTTCCGCATTCGTTCAGAAGTTTTGCGAAGAAATTCTTGAATGCAGGTTCTCCGTAGTAGATTTTGACTGGAAAATCGTCTGGGCTGCTGTTTATCGTCTTTGAAGTCTTGACAGCTTCGTTGATTTTTTTTGCGACGTCTTTCAGTTCGTCAATCTTTTTTCTTTCAATCTCGACAAACCCGAGCAGTGAGTCTGGGTTTGTGTGGTAAGTCATCCTGTCCTTATCATAAGAAACGCAGACAAAGCCTTTTTTTATAAGCTGGTTAAGGGTGTTGTAGACTGTTCCCTTGTGGTAATCAACCCTCTTTATCAGTTCCCCAAGCGAGGCGCTTGAAAGGTTTATGAGCTCCGAGAAAATGTCTATCTCTACAGGCGACAGGTTGAATTTTTTCAGTCCTTCTTTGCAGTTGAAACTTTCCATATTTCCACCCCACCCTTTTTTAAATGGATTAAGCATAACTTGCATATAAACATATGTTCTGGATTTGTGAATGATTATGCCACATATAATCGAAAATATTATAAATAATGGAATGTTTATACCATTTATGGACATTAAAGATGAACATATAATCAATATCTTGAAGGAAAATTCAAGGCTGTCGACGCAGAAAATATCCAAAAAGACAGGGCTCCCGATAACCACTGTTTACAACAGGATAAAGAAGCTGGAAAAAGATGGAATAATAAAGAAATATTCTGTTGTTCTCGACAAGAAAAAGCTCGGAAAAAACATAACAGCATACGTGCTGATATATTTCAACAGGGCAGTTATCGGCGAAAAGCTGACATACGAGCAGCTTGCTGCAAAATTCATGCACCTTCCTTTCATCGAATCCATGGGTTATATAACAGGGCGATATGATATAATCCTGAAAGTTTCCTTGAACAGCATAGAAGAGCTTGACAACCTTGTTCTGGATGCCTTGAGAAAGATTCCTGGCGTCGGAAGGACAGAAACGATGATTTCAATGAAAGGCTACGAGAATGATTAGAACTGCAGTTTCTTCTGCCCTTCTCCTGTTACAAGCTTCTTGTAGCAGGCCCATGATTTCCTGAAAATTTCAGGATGCTTGTTGTAATTTTCTTTCATGAATCTCTGAGTGACTTCGTCAGCAGGATAGCCAGAGCCGATATTCCCATATCTGTCTTTTATTTTTGCAATTTCCCTGTCGCGAACGACTTTTGCAAGAATGGATGCTGCGCTTACGACAGGATATTTCACGTCTGCCTTATGCTCTGCAACTAATTGTGTTTTGTTTTTCAGTCCGCTTTCAAGCCTTTCGCTGTATGCTTTCGTGTTCGTGCTCGGGCAGTCGACAAAGGCCTTGTCCGGCTTAAGATAGTTAATCAGTTCTATTGATTTAGCAGCTTCTAACCAATTCAGGTTCAAGCCATCTTTTTTAAAAACAGCATCATCAATCTCTGCAGGCTCAATAATTATTATCTTGTAATCAAAAACATATTTTTTTATCTCATCAAAAAGCTCTTCTCTTATTTGAGGGCTTAACAGTTTAGAATCTTTCACGCCAAGCGTCTTGAGCTTGTACTCGTCTTCCTCTTTTATCGTTACACCTACAATTACCAAAGGACCGATGCAAGGGCCTTAAGGCAACAATCAGCTGTGCTGAAAGTTTCTGCCTGCCTCATCGATCCCACAAATCACTGTCATTTTACTATAACCTCACAATTTGTGTCCTTGAGTGACCAGCTTTTATCCTCATTCTTCTCGACTAAACCTAACAGTCTCAATTCTGCAAGTCTATTCCTGCAACTTCTTTCATTTCTTTTGAATAATAAGGATAATTCCTTCGCTGTAGTCTTAGATTTGTTAAGAGTTTTTAAATATTTATGTTTGATTTCAGATATTATGATTTTATTGGCATCTTTTCTAATCCAAAAGCCCGCATTGTTTGTTTTGTAATACTGAACCTTGCCTTCCTTTTTTAAATTTCCCAGAATCTCAGAGAGATGAGCTTCACTTCTGTTAAACGTGATTGCAAGTTGTTTAACAGTGTAAGGTAGACTAAGCATTTTCATAGCTTCGTCTCTGATGTGATGACTTTTGTAATGTTCTTCCTTAAAATCATTGTACGCTCTCCAGAATAAACACTTTTTTGCAGGATGTAAGTCTGCAAGTTTATTTTTCGCAAAAATATTCCAATTAGTTTTATGAGTGATATCATAACTTCTATTTTCTGGTCTAAAGTGGTGCTCGATATTAAGCTGTTTGAACATTTTTTCTATCAACAAATTTCTAGTTTTTTGTGCAATTCTCAACGTTCTGTTTGAATGAGAACCTGTTTTATAGAACCTTCACCTGCAAAGAATCCTCTGATAATGTCTGGATAATTTTCGTATTTGTTCACTACATCTTTAACTAGCTCTTTCCATTCCCTGGTCTTGACGACAGATGCATATCTCCAAATGAAATAGGGTTTATTTGCTCTGATGTCCAAATAATACTTTATCCTTTTCGTTGGAAAGTTAAGTCCTTGTAAACTTTTCAAATTCTTATTATAAACATATATTCTGACTTTTGAGAGGTCTAAATTGAGAACGTTACTAAGAACATTATGAAATTGTTTAACTAACTCATAACAATTATTGGTGAATGTAATCTCGTACTTTGTTTTATTGTCTCCTTCAGCTAACCAAAGCCCGACACATTATAATAACTCTTTTTGAAAATTTTTCATGTAATTTTATTAATTTGCTGATTATTAAATCTCGCGTCACAATGTCCAGTGGGACGTGATTAAGAGCTTTGTATAGATATTAATATCAATATAGAATTCCGCAGATAAGCATGAAAATCTAGAATTACCTTCCTTTTTTTAAATTGAGTATTCACTATTTAGTAGTTAATTTACGAAACATTTAAATAGAAGAACTGTCTATGCTTGCATAAAATGAGCAACTCAATATTTAGTAAGGTTATGCTCGTAGGAGCAACGATTTTAGGTGCTGCTTCATCTGCTTTAGCATATGATAATTTATATGATTCAAATCAGAGAATAACCTCTATTATTTGCAACGACAATCCGAACAATCCTAACCTATATTTATTTAAATCAGTGCTAAGTTATGAAGAAGACAGCAGGATTCCTAATAAAGTGATCAGCTTTCTGAATAGATTGGTAAGGCGAGGAAACACTCCCACAAGCGATACGCAAGAAGTGCAAGCACTTGAAGTTCTGGCAGATTCAGGAGTGATAAAACTTTCAACAACACACGGCCTGTACAAGCATCATGTATGCGTTCCTGGAAAGAAGTCCTGCGTCAATGTTTCTGAATCTTCAGTAAAAGAAGTTCCTTTGAGAGAAATATTAAAATCATACAATAAAGTTTTAGAAAGTTTTTGTGAGCAGGTATCAGACAAAAGCGTATCTAAAAAAAGCGAGTACAGAACTTTTTGTAAACTTCTAATGGAAAGCAAGCAATAAAACAGGAATTTTTTAATCCATATCAACAGCTCTTCCATCGACGAACATCTGCATCTTTATTGTGGCGCCTGTTGCTGGGTCATAAACTTTTTTCTTGTAAACTTTTCCGTCTCTGTACCATGTCTCAACAGTCGGCCTGCAGCTTGCTCCGTAATATCTCTGGGCGCCTTCAGGCCTGAAGTCCTTGCAGGAATATTCTGCAACAACTTTTTCTTTGTCAAGCACAGAAACAATTGTGTGCTCCTTGAAAGGTGCGCATTGCTCTGCTTCGCTTTTGAAAATATCAAACCTTGCTTGAGCAGCTGCTGCTCTGCTGTACATTGAACTTAAAGAATCATAAGCATCAACCTTGCACTGTGCTGCAACACATCCGGTTGCTCCAACCAAAATCGCTGCCAATCCCCCAACGAATTTTCCTAACTTTTCCATAGCGAATTTCCGTCGAAATGGCAGATATATAAATTTTGTTATATCTTAGAGCTTTATATATTCAAAACCTTTAAATACCACCTCTTAGTTTTCAAATATCAACAATTCATTATATCGCCTCCATTTTCTAAGCTTTTTAGAAAAAACGAAGGATGTATACTCAATCATATTCATTGAGTATGAATTAAACTGAGTTTTGGTCGAAATAAAGCTAAATTCTTGCGATTTAAAGAAATCTAAGGATCATATGATGTCTATTTAATCATATCTGTTTAAATTCCCGTTGATCCTGCGGGAGGTCGCTGCTATCAGGATTCGACTTAGCCATGCAAGTCAGAGAGCAATCTCGGCAGAATGCGCAGTAACACGTCGTTAATCTGCCCTTAGGTATGGGATAACCTTGGGAAACTGAGGATAAAACCGTATAAGAAATGGATACTGGAATGTTCCATTTCTCAAACGTAAGGCCTAAGGATGAGACGGCGTCCGATTAGGTTGTTGGCGGGGTAACGGCCCACCAAGCCAGAGATCGGTAGGGGCAATGAAAGTTGTGGCCTCGCGAAGGGCACTAAGATACTGGCCCTAGCCCTACGGGGTGCAGCAGGCGCGAATACTTTACACTACACGAAAGTGTGATAAGGGGATCCTGAGTGCTTATACATTAGTATAGGCTTTTGCCAAGAGTAAATATCTTGGCGAATAAGTGGTGGGCAATACCGGTGCCAGCCGCCGCGGTAACACCGGAGCCACAAGTGGGGACCGCATATTTGGCCTAAAGCGTCCGTAGCTAGCTCTGTAAATCTTTTGTGAAATCGTTTAGCCCAACTAAACGGCGTGCAGGGGACACTGCAGAGCTCGAGACCAGGAGAGGTAAGAAGTATTCTTTAGGGAGCGGTAAAATGCTATAATCTAAAGAGGACTACCTATGGCGAAGGCATCTTACCAGAATGGTTCTGACTGTGAGGGACGAAAGCTGGGGGAGCGATCCGGATTAGATATCAAGAATCTCGTGCAGAAAAACAATTTCATCGATCGCAAATTGCACTACAAAATGAAATTGACAATATCGAGAACAACTTGACTAATTACCCGAGTAGTCCCAGCTGTAAACACTGCGAGCTAGGTATTGCAGAATCTTCGTGATTCTGCAGAATCGTAGCGAAGGCGTTAAGCTCGCCGCCTGGGAAGTATAGTCGCAAGACCGAAACTTAAAGGAATTGGCGGGGGAGCACCACAAGGGGTGCGGCGTGCGGTTTAATTGAACTCAACGCCGGGAATCTCACCAGAGTCGACGGCAGGATGAAGGTCAGGTTAAAGACTTTACCTAACGAGCCGAGAGGTGGTGCATGGCCGTCGTCAGCTCGTGTTGCAAGATGTCCAGTTAAGTCTGGTAACGAGCGAGACCTGTATCCTTAATTGCTAACAGGGGGGATACCCTGACTGAGCACATTAAGGAGACTGCCTTCGCAAGAAGGAGGAAGGTGCAGGCTACGGTAGGTCTGTATGCCCCGAATGCTCTGGGCTACACGCGCGCAACAATGGTAGGGACAATGGGATGCAACGCCGAAAGGCGGAGCTAAACCTCTAAACCCTATCCTAGTCCAGATTGAGGGTTGCAACTCACCCTCATGACGTCGGAATCCCTAGTAATCAGGTATCATCAGTACCTGGTGAATATGTCCCTGCTCCTTGCACACACCGCCCGTCAAACCAACCGAGCATGGTCTGAATGAGGTCCAGTCCAGTTGATTGTGCCGAATTTAGGCTAAGTGAGGTGGGTTAAGTCGTCACAAGGTATCCGTAGGGGAACCTGCGGATGGATCACCTCCTTTTTTTATTTTTTAGAATTTATTTCGACAAAATAAAAAAAATATTTTTTTATCATCACCATTCGATCGAAACTCAGTTTTTTCAACTCAATTTATGCTCAATAATCAAATTATTGGGCCTGTAGCTCAGCCTGGTAGAGCATCCGCTTTGCAAGCGGGGGGCCTCGGGTTCGAATTTCTCGACGAGAGAATCGAAAGTCCCGACGGGTCCACTTATTTTGCGAGGCACAAGTAAATCCAGGCATTCATTGTCATTTGTTTTCACAAATGAAGTGGTTCAGAAACGAAAATGTATTTCTGAATCAAGGTCCGTAGGAGAACGACGGAAAGTAGTTTATAGCAAACGGCCGCAAACTGCGAACTAAAACTACGAGCATTGATTTCATACTCATATTGAGACCAAGCAAACCAAAGTGATTGCATCCAAATCCGACACTATTAGGTGGATGACTCGGCTCAAACGCTGATGAAGGACGTGGCAAGCTACGATATGCTCTGGCGAGGCGCATGCAGCCTTTGACCCAGAGATTTCCGAATGAGACTTCTCAGTAGATCAGTAATGATAGGGAACGGCGTGAATTGAAACGTCTTAGTAACGCCTGGAAAAGAAATCAACCGAGATGCTGCTAGTAACAGCGAGTGAACACAGCTTAGGGCAATCTGAATCCTACCTGTAAAGGCAAGGAGATGTGGAGTATAAACCATCTTTTAATCCGACTTTTGCGAATCAAAGTTTCCTGGAAAGGAATACCATAGAGGGTGATAGTCCCGTAGGTGAAGCAAAAAGGATGTGGTGGTCTTTTGAGTACTGCTCATCGGATATTGAGCAGGAAGTCGGGGGTCATCAACCTCCAACCCTAAATACGTTTTGAGTCCGATAGCGTACGAGTACCGCGAGGGAAAGTCTAAAAGAACCCGTAATAGGGAGTGAAAAGAACCTGAAACCTAATAGTTATAGTGGGGCGCGGCTCTTCGGAGTTGCGCCGTGCGTTTCGAATAACGTGCCAGGGAGTGCATTTGTGTGGCGAGGATAATTCTTTTACAGAAGCATCCGCAGCGAAAGCGAACACTCGCAAGCAATGAGGAGTGTGGGTATGAAAGTGCCTTAAGTCACATGGATGCGACCCGAAGCCGCTCGATCTTTGCCAGGGTAAGGTGAAGTGGGGGTAAAACCTCATGGAGGCCTGAAGAGGTTCTAGGTGCATCTGTTCTTCTAACCTTGGTTAAGGGGTAAAAAGCCAATCGAGAGCGGTGATAGCTGGTTCCAGTCTAAGTTGGCCGCAGTCAAGTTTCGAAGGAGATTGTTGGAAGGGTAGAGCGACGGATCTAGGGTATTGGGGGAGAAATCCCTCAGCTCTTTGTCCAACTCCGAATCTTCCTACATCGTAGATTTCGAAAGACGGGGTTCCGGGGTAAACTTGGAACTCGAAAGGGGAACAACCCAGACTATAGTTAAGGCCCCTAAATGCTAATTAAGTGTGAAAGGCAAAGTGTGTTTAATCCCAAAAACAGCAAGGAGGTAGGCTCAGAAGCAGCCACCCTTTAAAAAGTGCGTAACAGCTCACTTGTCGAGGGATTAAGCCGCGAAAATGGACGGGGCTAAATTAGCTGCCGATACTATAGACGACGCTTATGCGTTTGTGGTAGACTGGTACTGCGTTAGGACAGAAGCATTTTCGAAAGGGAATGTCGACCTTACGCAGATACATATCCTGGCGGTAGTAGGATCTTAGCAGTGTGAGAATCACTGCCACTGAAAGGGCAAGGGTTTCTTGGCAATGTAGATCAGCCAAGAGTCAGTTAGTCCTAACTCAGCTGCCTAACGGTAGTTGGGGAAAGGGAAACCGGTTAATATTCCGGTACTTTATGGATATGCGTGGCAACACAAGTCTTGTTTCTGACAGTTCGGGCTAGGTGAATATCGATAGTCTTCGATATTAACTAAACCATGTCGAGGGAGTATTGTCATGATGAGAACTCGATAAAGTTAGGATGAGCGTGCCTTATGGTGCGTTTCGCCGATGCCTGGACTCCTTGAAAAGGGAACAGGAAAAAATTCCATAGAACTATACCAAGAACCGACACTGGTGCCCCTAGGTGAGAAGCCTAAAGTGTGAGGGTGTAATCCGGTTAAGGGAACTCGGCAAATTAGCCCCGTACCTTCGGTATAAGGGGTCCCTGCTGCTGTGCCTTATGGCGTGGTTGCAGGGTTCAATAACTAAGGAAATCCGACTGTTTAACAAAAACTTAACTCTTCGCTAGTCAGCAATGATGCGTATGAAGGGTGACGTCTGCCCAGTGCCAGTATCCAAAACTTCTTTTCAAGGAGGCTAAGGACTGGTAAACGGCGGGGGTAACTATAACTCTCTTAAGGTAAAAAGTTGCCTTAGTAAAATTCGGCTATATGCTGGAAAATCTGAGTATCTCAAGCTACTAATTTTGTTGCACTGGACAACCGTGCGCGTAAATTATTTAAGCAACAAAAACAGTGATAATGCTATGAGTGCAGACAATCAGCAGGAAAGGTTAGATGCCAAATGGATTTCAGGATTTGTCGACGGTGAAGGTTGCTTTTATGTTGGAATCAACAAGGTTCCGAACATGACTCTTAAATGGCAAGTGTTGCCGGAATTTCGAATTGTGCAGCATAAGCGGGACATAGGTGTTTTGAAGAAAATTCAGGACACGCTCGGTTATGGTGACATAAGAAGAAATCATGGCGACAGGTTTGAATTAAGAGTAAGAAAGCTTGATGATTTGAGAGAATTAATCAAGTTTTTCGAGCAGAATCCTTTGATGACAAAGAAAAGAAATGATTTCGAGTTGTTCAGAGAAATAATCTTTCGAATGAATAACAAGGAACATCTGAGTCAAGAAGGACTTCGAAGAATAGCAACTTTAGCATCGAAAATGAATCGACAGACGGAATCTGGGTATCTAAAATCCTCAGAGACTATATGCCGAACGTTCTAATAAAACGAAGATATAGTCCGACCCCAGCAGCGATGTTGGGAAGCAAGTAGAAATGCTTGCTCGCCACGAATTCGTGGTTAGTAGCTTTTTTTGAGCGAAAGTAACAAATGTGAGCGAAATACCTTGTCGTTTGATTGGCGACGTGCATGAATGACGTAACGAGATTTCCACTGTCCCTAGCCGGAAGCCCCCGAACTCTTTGTTCAGGTGCAAAGACCTGAGACTTCTAGTGGGAAGTGAAGACCCCGTGAAACTTTACTGTAGTTTGTTGTTGTGGTATGGAATGTGCTGTGTAGCGTAGCTAGTAGTTGCTTGATACTCAGTCGCTAGATTGAGGGTAGACGCAAATGAAACACTAGTCTGCACGTTCCGTATTGCTTACCGAGGAAACTTGGGACAGCTGCAGATGGACAGTTTGGCTGGGGTGGCACGCTATTGAAAAGGTATCAATAGCGCCCAAAGGTTAACTCAATCCGGTCAGAAATCGGATGTGGAGTGCAAGGGCAAAAGTTAGCCTGATTGAAATCTCATTAACTCAGATTTCAAACACGAAAGTGTGGCCTAGCGATCCCCTGAGGCTCCTTGATGGGGCCCAGGTGTGACGGAAAAGTTACTCCGGGGATAACAGAGTGGTCGCGCCCGAGAGTTCACATCGACGGCGCGTCTTGCTACATCGACGTCGGCTCTTCCTATCCTGGGCGTGCAGAAGCGTCCAAGGGTGGGGGTGTTCACCCATTAAAAGGGATGTTAGCTGGGTTCAATACGTTGTGAGACAGTATGTATAATATCTACTAGAAGTGTTTGATGTTTGAAGGGAAGGACCATTTAGTACGAGAGGAACGATGGTTCGCGGCCTCTGGTCGAACAGTTGTCTGACAAGGCAAGCTGTGCAGCTACGCCGTGAGAGATAAATGCTGAAGGCATCTAAGCATGAAACTCTCCCTGAAAAGAAACATCTTAGAGCTCCTGTAAAAGACAGGTTTGATGGAACTGGTGTGTAAGCACGAAGGCAACGACGTGTTCAGCATGCAGTACCCAACAGCTCATACTTGGATTTAATCACTTTGGTTTGTTTGTCTTTTTTTTATTCTTATCTTTGTTAGCATCATTATGCGAAGCTCTATTCATTTTTCAGATATTTTATTTAAAAAGAAATGTTTATATACTGTTTAGTTATTTTATATTTGTTTTAGAGTGTGTTTTTGATGAAAAAAGGTGAGCTGATTTCAGTTGTTCTATTAATTTCCATGATAGCATTAGCTGTCGGAGTTCTTTTCTTCGGGAATTCATCAATAACTGGTTTCACCATATTCACGAGCAATGTAAATACAAACCTCACAATTTACGACCAGAACGACACAGAGGTCGGTTTACCGGCTGCTGCAAACATCAGTGTTTTCTTCTATGCGAATTATACAAAAACTAATGGTGCTCCAGTTGACCCTGCTGCGTTCAGTGCTGGATGCAACATATCAATCAATTCTAGCGTTACTGACGGCGTTATGGCTTATGATTACGGCATAGGTGTTTATTATTTCTCTTACACTTTTTCAGACATTGGAACTTACAATTGGAATGTTACTTGTTATTCAAGTTTAGGTTCTTTAACTACATCAGATGATGATATTACTATTGTAGCGAATTCATTGCCAACTCAAGGAAAGCCCTTGATATTTTCAGAATTTGGCACTAATACTACAGTGGAAGATTTATATGCTGTTAACCAGTCAACTAGCGACGACGGCATAACTTACGGACATCCTGTAACTAATATTTATACTATTTTTGTAGACGCTGGTCCGTTTTATTATCCTGTAGTCAACTTGTATATGCCTTTTGATACTTTTGTAAATTCAACAGGCACAGGGCTTGTCAGGGATTACAGCGGACAGGAAAACATTCCTGGAAGGCAAGCCAATAACGGAACTCTTGGCGGCGGTAATGCGGATAATGCGCCAACATGGACGACTGATGCATTTTCAGGAGGGGCATACTCTTTCGACGGAAATGACTATATCCATATCCCATATTCAGACTCTTTCGATTATTCCGCTATTGCTGATGATGGGTTTTCAATACAAGCTTGGGTGAAGATCACAAAGCCTTTGTCTTCAGGAACAGACTGGCACACAATAATATTCTTTGGCAATGATACTAATTACATGGACTTTTCTGTATCTGATTATAATTCGCCAGATAACCTGGCATTGCTTTTTGAGGCTGCAAGCCCAACAGAATCAATAATTTCAAGCGCGAATTGCCCAAATCATATTCGTGTTGGAGAATTCCATCATGTTCTCTTAAGTTACAACAATGAAAATCAGGCACTTTACTTTTTTGTTGATGGAGCATTTTGCGGTCAAAGTTCTTTAACATATTCCCCACTTCCTGCTTTAGACTTTGTAAGAATAGGCTATCACAGCAATACTGCAAGGATGTTTAACGGAACAATAGATAATTTGAGATTTTTACTAAGCAGCCTGGACGCCGTTCCTGAACAGATTGTTTTCATGTACCAGAATGCACCTATAATTAGCGACGAGGTGACGAATGCTGAAAATCCTTTTCTTTTTTCAGTGACTCCTAATGATGGTTTTGGAGACGGTCCGACTAATTATACTGACGCACTTACAGTCATACGTAATTTATCTTTGACGCTTATTAATGTGAATAATAATGACCAGATAGGAGGCTCTCTTGCAGTAAATACCACATCTTATCTCGCTGCAAACTTTTACACTGGTGACGAAGGAATACCTAGTCCTTATGGAACATGTTATTTGAATGTCAGCGAATTAGGAATATCTGAACAGCTGATGCAGTTTGATGGGGATTCACAATTATGGCTTTATCCTGCCATATTTGATTCATACGGCACTTTCGACTGGGAGGTAAGTTGCAATCTTACCCCTGCATTGGGTGGTGCGGTGTTTACTGATTCTCATCAGGCAATAATAAATAACAAGTTAAGGTTTTCAAAAGATGTGTATTACTTCAATGCGACTAGAAAGTTCAATGCGTTCAAGCTTGAAGCGGTTAATGATAATGTTGTCAGCTATTCAAAATTATATGCGACAATAACTGACAAATCTGAGCCTATGGATACGATATCTTTCATAGGTGTCGGAACAAACACCACAGACACTAAGCTTAAGCTGCTTGCAGGGCAGTCTGTCAATCTGACTGTTGGAGCGACATTCGACCAGTTCCTCGGAGAGAATTTCTCATTTAATGTTTCATTAATCAATCTTTCAGAAGATACAGTTGATACTGCTGAAGTGTACCTGAATTTTCCAGATCCTATTTCCTCAAGCACTTACGATTTTGAGTTGAGCAATGACAATATTACTATCGCAATCTGCGCTGCAGATAATGCTCAAGCTGTCTGCGCTTATTCGCAGGGCAGTGTCACAATCTTCAACAATGGGACATCACCAATTTCTGATTTGAGCATTACAAACATTACAGAAACTTTCCCAATTGTCTTTGACCCTAAGCTTAGCAATTACCTGCTTGAGTCTGGAGAAAGCGTTACTGTAAATATCACTTTGATGCTTAACAACAGCATGGTAAATCAGTATGCAGTTTCAACCTTTAATATAACTGGCGCGAACAAGACCAAGGAAGTGACTGTTATTTACAACGGACAGCATGGTTGTTCTTGCGGAGATGGAACTGTTTCTTCAGGCGAGCAGTGCGAAGGAAGCGGAAGCATTGCCTGCCCATCTGGCTACACCGGAGGGACTGCGTATTGCAAGAATTGCATTTATGATTTTTCAACTTGCAATGATGGATTCAGCTGCGGCAACAGCAATGTCGAGCCTGGCGAGGACTGCGAAGGCAGTGATACAGCATTATGCCGTGATATCAGCAGCAATTTCTTTGCAGGACTTGCTACTTGCGATTCCGGCAAATGCGAATGGAACATGACTGATTGCATGAACATTCCTCCTTTAAACGTCTGCAACCTTGATGGTGTTTGCACTCCAGGAACTGGAGAGAGATGCGATATCTGCACTGATTGCGGCACTTGCGCTCCTGTTTGCGGCGATAATAAATGCGAATCTGCAAAAGGAGAATCTTGCCTTGTTTGTGAAGATGATTGCGGTCAATGTCATCCTAGCAGTGTTTGCGGCAATCTGGTCTGCGACACATTTGAGGGAGAATCATGCATTAATTGCCCTGGCGATTGCGGGATTTGCCCGCCAAGATGTGGGGATGGAATATGCAACGGAGCAGAGAATTACATTACTTGCCTTAAAGATTGTCCTTCTCCACAAAGATGTGGGAATGGCATATTGGAATCTAAAGAAGCTTGCGAGATTGGCAATACCAAAGCTTGCACAAGCCTTCCAAACTCTCCTTTCACCAGCGGCACAGCCTCGTGCAAAAAGGATTGTTCTGGATGGGACACTCTTGCCTGCCGTGGCTCAGGAACATACTGCGGAGACGGAACAGCAAACGGCGCAGAACAATGTGATAGTTCTGATGTTAGAGGACTGAGCTGCACCAGTTCTATTTTTGGCGGAGCATTTTCAACAGGTTCTGTATCGTGCGGCGCAGATTGCAATTTAAACACTTCTGAATGCAAAAAAGATCTTCCAAATGGAACAGATGAAAATAATACCATAATTCCTGGAGACTGCTGCGACGGTTTCTTATGCATCAATCACCCAGAAACATCATGCGTATGCAACGCTCCTGGAGAGCTGCCAATCCCTGTTTCTGATTTGGGTAACGTTAACAGGATACTTGTGGCAGTCAGTTTCTCAGACTCATGCAGGTCTTATCAGGTTCACGACACATTCTTTTATGTGAATGGCCACCTTGCGTACACTCTGTTACAGCAGGTTCCATTGGGGCTTGTTGTTTTCGAGATTGACAAGAGCTGGTACAGCCAATCAAACTCTGTCATGATGACTACATCAAATTATGCTGGCGGGAATTCCGGCGGGCATTTCTGCGCATCGTCATCTACAGATTTCATTTTCGAGATGAACACTTATTCTTCTGATCCAAATCAGAATTCATTGTATTGCCCTATCACCTGCATCAATACCTCAGAAAATGAGTATGGCAGTCTTTTGCTTAACGGGCTTGATGATGACTGTGACGGGCTTATGGATTGTGCAGACCCTGATGCCTGCCTATTCCCTGAATATTGTCAGAATGATCCTGGATTTGCAAAGATGTGCGGACACGAAACTGACTGCACAGACCAAATAGATAATGATATGAACGGTTTGACTGATTGTGAAGATCAGGCATCCTGCTGTGCAGATTATGCATGCGAAAACTCTGTATATTGTCAGGATTACATCAAATTCTGTGATTGGGGAGACCTTAATACCACCTGCTGGCTTGTGAATCCTAAGAAAGGACCTAATATAGCAAAATATAATCTTAGCTGGAGCAATCTTTCGCTCAACAATCTTGTTATTATGGGCTCTCAAGTCCTGTTTAACACTAACTTCAGCCTCAATGCTTCAGGAAACATAATTGTGAAGAATCGCGGATTTTCTAGGAATGTTGTAAACAATATCCCTTACATAACTTTTGCTGATTTCCTGAGTTTCAAGGTTTTGGACTATTCAAGAGCAATGTGGCTTTCTGGCTTTGGGAGCAATTTCATATGCGACCCGAATAAGTTGCTTGTTGGCCAGGGCGCTGGTACTGGAGTTGAGGTTTCTGGATCAAACCAGCAAGTAAACGGTTGTTCGTTTAAAGGATTCTCAACTAGCATTGCTGTATATGGGGGGTCAGGTGCTCAATTGAGCAACATCAAAAACACTTTTGATGCCAATTTCCAGAACACCATTAACGCACGGCAATATTCCGGAATCACAATATCAAATATTACACAAAACGCATCAACAGATGTGGAAGACACTGCTGTTGTAAAACTGCAAGATGTTTCTAATGTGCTTATTGATAACATAACCCACACAAATTCATCATTTTTATCAGATGCGAATTATAATAAGGCAGTGATGATGGGAGATAATTTCATGTCAGGTCCTGATACTTCAGTAAATAATGTTACTATCCAGAACAGCGACATGCTTGGCGGGCTGGAGCAGCATGGAAGCGTTTCAAATATCCTGGTCAATAATTCAGAAAGCAATCTGTGTTATCATTCTGATGGTGATGTATTCCGCTATTTGCTAGCTAGTAATAAAACCGGATTCACTGAGAATATAACATTCAACAATGTGACTTGCATTACCTACAGAGAAGCTGGCTTTAATGTTTTTGATTTCGGTGCTGGAACAAAAAACATATTGTTCAAGGATGTGGTTTTCACATCAGATTATGCGCGAAATTTAAGTCCTGTAAGAGCTTTAAGACACTTAGGTGCGATGGGTGCTGATAATCTAACTTTGGATAATGTGACTATGATTGGAGCAGCTAATAATATC
>CAIVOO010000031.1 GCA_903907555.1 uncultured archaeon
GAAGGGCAGAATAAAAAGATAAAAGACATTAAGAATACATTTGTCGGAGGCAAACTGGCAAATATAAACACCGGGCAAGAGCTGACAGATGCGCAGCTCAAAGATTTATTGACAGAAACAGGATATGCCAACTATAAAGCAAGATACAATAAAGCTGGCAGCACAAAATTCAATCTAAACATCGTGAAGAAGGAAAAACGCGCTGAATTCTACGCCGCAATTGGAAAACAGATTGATAATGCAGCTGCATTGCCTGACAATACGCAGATAATCAACACATTTGCGCAATCATGGACTCAGCTGCTTGAAGATGCAAACAATTATCCTGATGTAAACGCGCAGAAAGATTTCCTTAGAAGCAAGCAGGTAACTGCTGTGGCAAGCGCGCTTGTATTGGCAAGGGCGCAAAGAACCCTGACTCCAGAAGATAAATCACTGGCTACAGCAGCAATATGGAAATTTGTCGGACAGCATCAAGGCGAACAAGGCTGGGAAAAAGAAAGCCTAGTAGGTACTCCATTAGATGAGCTTCCTAAGGAAGACTGGTCTAAAGAAAACATATGGAAAGCAGTGATGGGCGCAAAGGCGCAATTAGACAAGCAGAAACCGCAGTTAAGCGACCAGGAAAGATGGAGAGAAGCTGTTTCTGCAGGATTGGATAATAGCAAAAAAAGCCCGAACACTAAAGAGATGAATGAAGGCACAAACGCAGTCTGGAGATATACAGGGCAGTATAATGGTGAATACGGGTTTGACGGATTAGACAGAAACGGAAATAAAGATCCAAAAGACGAGAAAGTAGCAGATCCGTTGGTAAGCAAACCGCTTAGCGAACTTTCTCAAGATGAATTGGCAAAAGATGAGCCGATATGGAGAGCGGTGCTTAATGCAAAAAGAGATGCAGAAGCAAAACAGGCTGCACAGCAAACTCCTGCAGTTCAACAACAAACAACAGCTCCAACATCATGGACTAGCAGGATTGGAAAGATTGCCACTGCTGTTGTTGCAGTTGTAGGAGCTACATTAATCGCTGCTCCTGCATTTGCACAGGGTGCTGTAGCAGTTACCGCGGTCTCTTCAATACCTATCGCTGGGCCTATAGTTGC
The DNA here is from genome assembly GCA_903907555.1 of uncultured archaeon. Classification (GTDB taxonomy): domain Archaea; phylum Nanobdellota; class Nanobdellia; order Woesearchaeales; family CAIVOO01; genus CAIVOO01. Next base: position 1,107 of record CAIVOO010000031.1, read on the forward strand.
TATTGGCGCTGGAGCAGCTGCCGGTTATGCTCTCTACAAGAAATTTGTAAATAGGCAAGCTCTTCAACAGGCAGTGCCAGAAGCGCCTGTCCAGGCTGTGGCTGAGCAGCTAGCCACATTAACTGAAGTTCCTAAAGAACAAGTTCAGCAGATAATGTCAAATCACGACCTGGTGCAGAGAATATCATCCAATGAAAAACTTCTTAGTGATTTATCAAGATTTGAGACTCCTTTGCAGGGTAATGAGCAGGATTTCATTTATCATCAAACATTTTCTAACAATTTGAACGCAATATACTCTTCAGGTGGATTGAAGCAGCCAGGAACACCTGGTGTTGTAAGGACAACATTCCCTGAATTTGACCAGTATATTGACAATTTCATATCAACATACAGGCCAGACTTGGCAAAGAGAGGATTTAGCAGGGCTAGCTCTATCTATGCGCAAGCAAGCACTAACTTTCTTCCTTTATCAGGAACACTAAATACTAATGTTGTTCTTAAAATAAAAAATTCAGGTTTGGATGCAATAGTTGCAAGCAATGAATATCTCACAGAACTGGAAAAGGATTTAGAAGGGCGAGGCGATATTTCTCAAGCAAAAAAAATGGAAATAGCAGAGTTTTGGTCAGGAGCCTATTTGAAAACTGCCGTTTCATTAAATGATTTCAAGACAAATTTCGCTCTGGATGAGGAAGGATCAAGGTATATTTACTACGACAGAAAAACAGGTCGTAGTATATCATTCCCAGAAGTCCTGATAAACACCAATGTTCCAAATACGCAGATGCAGATATATCAATACCCGAAAGAAATACAGTCAATGTTTGATGAGGCAGGGATAAAGACTGCTAGGGAAGCATTGTATGTTTTGGAAGAGTCTAAGAAAGCAGGAATTGCAGAACAAGCTGTTGCTCCTGCAACTCCAGCTGGTGCATCACAAACTGCTGCTCCTGAAAATATCGTTCAGCAGCCTGCCGCAATCACAATACTCGCAAACTCTGCTGTCAAAACATTAAGGGATTTAGCTGTGGAAGAGCCAGGATCGGCAAGAATTCAGTTATCCACATTCCCTCTCACAGCGCCTTTCTATTGGGCGTACAAGGCTGGAAATTATTTAGTTACTAGATTTATAATAGATCCTATAAGGAGAGATGCTGCTAAAAAAGAAGTGATACAGCTTAGAACTAAATTGGATTCAGGAGGTCCTGACGAGATAAAGGAAGTTAAGGATATAATAGCTCAAAAGATTTCTGACGATATCGATGGAAAAGCAGGAACAAAACTTGACAAATTTATTGAAAAACGTTATTATCCGCAGGACGATGGAAGACTTCGTGTTGATAGGTATGCTGTTCCAATAGGTGATTTTTCAGCTGTCGGTTTGGGAAATTTATATTTAGATTACAAAGATTATCCTGAACTGTGGAACAAAGCATTGAAAAATTATTTTATTAAAGAACATAATTATCATCATTGGGATGGTTTTGAGCAGTTCTATGATGCATTAAATAAAGCGAGCGATGAGGCAGGGCTTACATTTGAGGATAAGGCGAGATTCTTCAAAGAGGCAATCAGCGGATTAAATTCAGGCTTTGAATCACGGTTTCAAGATAAAAAAATCCCTCGTATAGCAATGAATGCGGATTTTTTGAAATACTATGCTACGCTTTCTAAAAATCCCAGATTCTATGGCTCTAGCATTAATGCCTACATTTGGATATTTGCTGGAAGGAGCTATGGTGATTATTTTTTAAGCCAAAAAGTGATGGACAACATGGTTAAAATGGATTCTATTATAGGTATTTATAATTTCGCAATTAATTTAGTCAAATTTTTAGATGCTAATACTTATTATGATGTAAAAAAGTATAATCTGGAATCTGAAATAAATGCAGAATTTTATGTTAGTCTTCTCCAATCACCTGATATTTGGTATGAAAATAAGGAAAAAGCTTTGAGAAGCAACTATCTCGATGTAATGATTTCACTGTCAGAAGCACTTTTTGCAGATTCTTCATTAAGTTCCTTAGCAAGATATAGAGCAATAGGCAATTTAGTAAATGGAATGATTTCAATAGAACAGGACAAGAATATAAAACAATTATTTGATAAGCTTCAATCAAAAGGATTGGGTGAAGGTTCATTTTATCGTGTAACGCGGGTTAGAAGTGATATAGCGCAGGAGTTATCAGCCCAGCCTGCAGAACTTTTCGAAGAGCTTAGCAAGGTGAAATCAAGATCAGGACTTTCTATTCTAGGTATGCTCCTGGATTTCTCTGCATCTCAAAATCATTTAGACCAAATAAAACTGCTGTTTTCTGGTACAACAGGATTAAGCGTAAAAGTAAAAGCAGGAATATTGACATCAATATTTAGAGATAATATGGAAATTAATGATTATATTTCTAATTATGCTGATAACGTGAGGGAATTAAGCGCAAAAGTAAATGATGATGTTACTTCATTAATTATTCAATACCCGTCTATCGTCAATCTTAATGCTAATTTTATTAAGAGTGCTGTTGAAAAAACAGACAATCCTCTTGTCAAGAGGTTGATTGATAATCCGAAAACTCCTGCAAAAACACTTGCCACAATCCTTGTTTTCTGGGGCCAGTCGAGTTTCCAGGCGCTTGGCTATCCAGAATCAGAGTATAATGTCTTGACAGATGAGAAAGTCTACTCAATAATCGAAGGCATGATAAGCAAGGGATATCCAGAATCTGTGATTAACTCCTATGCAGATTTTGTAAAAGACAGTCGTTATGAAAAATTAAGGAACATAGCCAAGGATGAAAGCCTGATTGAGCAGATAATTAACCTAGGAAACAATAAAGAGGACAGCGCTGCGAAAGCCCAGATTTTCTTTGAAAGGTTATTTAACAACTATAATCTTTTTTCAGGAAATCCTAGCAATAAGCAAGCCGATATTGATAAATTAAAAGGACTTCTTGAAAAATATTCAAAAATAATTTCTTCAGCAAATGTTGAATCAGCGTCATCCACATTCGATTTTATATTCACGAATAGAGTTGAGGATTTAGATGCAATTTACAGGATGTCTTCACAGATGCCTGTCGAGATGAAGAATGCCTTTTTTAAACAGGATCTTGAAGCTTACAAAACTTATCTTATGGATGAAGCTTTCATGAAATCACTGGTCGAAACCAAGAAGAACAGCCTGGCCGCAGAGATAATAAAGAATACAGAGCTTCTTAGAAAGGAGAAATCTGTTAAATTATCTGACAGCGAATTTGAATACCTGATGAGCATCAGGACCGAAGAGCAGAAAAAGAGGGTTGCTGACGGAGAAGCATCGAATTTTGATGATAGGGCATATTTATTGCCTGAGGAAACTGCCCTGGTCGAAAGCACGAGAGCGAAGGAGTCTAAGAAAAAAATCATAGATATGCTAAATGACCCTGAGCTTGACAATAAAATATCTGGCTTGTCAGATATAGACGCTGCAAGAATAATAATAATCAAGGCATCAAATCAGTATTTATCATCCTTTGAGGAAGTCATAAACTACATGAGAGCCAAGGGAGACACAGGCGCCTTAAACGCATATATTAAGTTGTACACTGATTCATCAAGTTATTATTATATTACAGATAAATTATCTGATGCCAATTTTATGAAACAGCTGGTTGATGCAAAATTGGCAGAACCATTCTTAGATTATCTTTTTTATAATGCAAGATACATTACCCAAGACTTGAATCCAAATGAAAAACCGAAGCGAATAATTGAAGGACTGAAGAAGATATTCCAGAATGACTGGTTAATACAAATTTTTAAATCAGACAGCATGTTGACCATGAGGGTGTTTTTTGAATTATCTATGGATGATAACTTTATCAATCTTGTATCTGACAAGGATTTTTTTGACGCAGCTATTAAAAATCCCAATAATGCGGCTGCATTATTTAAAAAATTCAGCTATATCAGTGCCATGAAGAACATTGAAGAAGCAAAGCCCCTGATAATTAAGCTATTGGGCACTAACGAAGGAATAATAAGTTCAGCAATACAAATACCAAATTTACGGCTAGATATATTGGACATAAGTCTATCAATGGGTTCTGATATAAATGCAAAAATATACCTTTATGGATATGAATTGAGACAGCGGGGGCACTTACCAACACAGATGTTCGAAGATCCGGTGATAATAGCAAAATTAAATTCATTGGATGACAAAAGCAAGAAAGTTGTCTTGACATTAATGCAGTCAAAGGATTATGATTCGAGATTATTCTATGCTGAACTTGGACTTGAAAAGCCAAGCAGGCCAATACTTGATGAGATACGCAGCGTTTCAACAGTGCCTGATAATGTTTTTAATGATTACCTGATGTTACTCACTGAGAATATAGGCTCGTCAGACAATGAGGAGTTATTTCTGCGAAAAGAATTTGTTTCTTTTTTAAATAATCCTGCTGCTGTAGATTTGTTGAAAAATCGTAATTTAAAAGAGATGATTAAACAAGGATATGGCTTTAATATAAATATCGCAAAATATTTATTGAGTAATCCTTATCAGCTGGCGCTGCTTGATAGCGATCCTGTATTCAAGGAAAACATAAATTATATTCTTGATGACATAGGGGACGGAAGCCAGAAGCACTTGACAAATGATGTTGATTGGGCTAATGAGGATGACAAACTGGAAATAACCTCCTACCTTTTTTCAAGGCCTGAACTTATTGTTTCTAATAGAGAGCTTTTTGATACATACTTCAATGAGAAATCAGGGAAAAAACCAATAGGAGTAACACATGACAGGCGCATCGATTACAAGCTTTTCAAGGTTTTAGGGTTAGGGCTTATCAACCCGTATTCTGGGAAGATAGATGTGCAGAATGCTGATTTGCTGTTCAAGCTTTTCACAGCAAAGAGCAGCATGCACAGGTCAAGAACCATGAAAAACAAGTTTATCAGAGCTGCTGCTTCATCATACAGTAACCATATTCTAGAAGAGGACTTTACAAATATCGCGACTGTTTTATCTAAAGAAACAAATCTTGCCAATATTGGGCTTAAGCAACTGGATAAGAAGAATGAAAAAGGAGTGCCTCTAAGTTTCGATATTGCTGATAGATTGGTTTACTATGTCGACAGTTTCAGGGAGCTTTCTTTATTAAACAATAATGTGGATAAAAGCATACAAGACAAGATAGATACGGTTTTTGCAGGTCTAAGAAAGGATGCTCCAGAAATTAATGATAAATTAATCGGGGAAATAAAAGTCGAAACAGTAAAAATGAGAATACAGCTTTTATACAAACTATTTGGTGTAAAAGAAGATGAACTTACAGCCAGGAGGAATATTAACACAATTGCAAAATATTCTTTAGGACTGCCAAAAGATGAGAATGGCTATGATGTGATTGATATCACAAATCAGTATGTTCAAGGCAAAAGCCATGATTCAGAGATAAAAAATGTAATCCATGATGCTCTCGTTGCAGAGGCAGAAGGAAGATTCAATGATTATAAGTATGGCAGCAATGACTACACCCAGCTCATAGATGAATATATAAAAGCTGAACTAACGCAGGAAGGCGTTTCATTGGAAGATTTGATGAAAGAAAGCAAACTGCCGCTTTATGAACAGCTGAGAACCGAAGCAGAAAACACAAAATCAGCAGATTTAGAAGCTATTGTAAAGGGAGTGGAAGGCATTGAAAAGTGGAAAGATAACAAGGCATTCACATTTAAATCTGGTGAAAGTACATTCACTGTCGAGTTCACTGATGATTATGCAACATTGATAAATGTTGGAAATCCGACGCATTTCGGCTCTTGCCAGGCAACATGCAAGCCAGCATATAATAATGGACTGAGCGGATATGTGGCTAATGGCGCAACAAAGGCATTGGTTGTGCGTGATGCAGATGGAAGGTTAATTTCAAGACAAATGGCAAAACTGCGCCTTGCAAAGATTGGTGATAAAACAATTCCTGTTGTTTTCTTTGAACCGAGATATGGTGTGAACACAGGTGATCAGATGGAGAGTGTCGGAGCATTAGTTGCAAAAGACATTGGCGCGGCAGTTGCAGGCTCTAATTCTCTGGCTAAAGAAAAATCAGCAGTGACTATAGAACTTTTCCCAGGCAACAGTCCGTGGGATTACAGCGACAACTACGGAAAACTATTTACAGACCAGCCTGTCGGATTGATTTATCAAAAAGAGGGAAATCTCTTAGAAGCTAAAATTACTACGGGCTATGTAGATTCCAGCACTCTGAAGGAAGAAGATTTGATGGAAGGGCTGTCAGAACTAAAATCTGAACAAGTAGATAGAATTTTCACACCAGCAGAGCAGGAAACATTGAGATTATTGGAATTTAATCAGATTGAACAGCAGGATATGCAATCAGCAGCTGCATCAACTTAAACCTTAACTTCAACCTTATCATCAAACTTGATTTTCTCTACAGAATGAGCCTGCATTATGTCTTTCTCAGCGCCTTTCAGCTTATGCGATAGAATTAGTTCTTTCACAGGCGCTTTCAGGCTGATCTGCGCATCCTTCTTTGCCTTCCAGATTGCGCCATTCAATTCAACAATATCCTCTTTCTTGAAAGAAATTTCATAATTATCAGCAACTTTCGGGAATTTCTCTGAATGTATGTCCTTTTCCTTTATCTCTTCATACAATTTAGCTGTTGCAAATGGAATTATCGGAGCAAGAAGTTTCAGCAAAGTCTCAAGGCAGTAATGCAAAGTGAACAATGCCCCGTTCTGCTCTTCTTTCAAGAATAATTTATTGTCATTGTATGCCCTGTTCTTCACAAGCTCGAGATAGTGGCTAGAGAATGTTTCCCAGATGAAATGCCTTAGTTCAAGAGATGGAGTGTGGAAATCATACTTCTCATAGCGAGCTCTTGATAGTTTTACCAGCTCATTTATTTCGTTAAGAACCCATTTGTCTGTATCCGATAATTTAACATCGCCTGAAGGATCCTCAAACATGCTTACAAATCTTGCAACATTCCATAATTTAGTGAGAGTCTTTCCAGCTCCTTCTATCCTTTCATAAGAGCATCTCAAATCTGTCTTTGTTATGTCTCCCTCGACAGCGCACCACAGCCTGAATGGCTCTGCGCCGAATTTTTCAAGTATGTCATGAGGATCTATCATGTTTCCTAGCGATTTAGACATCTTGATGCCTTTCTCATCAATTATGTGATGATGTATCCATACATCCTTGAATATGCATTTTTTTGTGAGCAGGAAATCCTTGAACACTGTGTAATAAAGCCATGTCCTGATAATCTCCTTGCCCTGCGGCCTTAGGCTGCACCTGTTGTTTTTCTCAAAAAACTCCTTGTCGCGCGAATATTTCAGCACATACAAAGGCGAATTAGAGGAATCAAACCACGTATCAAGAACTCTTGTGTCGCCTGTGAACTCCTTGCTATGGCATTCAGGGCATTCCTTGACAGGAGGCTTCTCCTTCCACGGCTTGTAATATTTTCCTTTCGGAGGAACAATAACTTGCCCGCATCCGTTGCAGTACCATAGAGGAACTTCAGTAGCATAATATCTTCTTCTCGAGATTGGCCAATCGATTGAAACAGAATTTATCCAGTCGAGATATATTTGTTTGATTGACTCGTCATAAAAATTCATCTTGTCAGCGAGAGCCAGCATCTTGTCCTTGAACTCTACTTGCTTAAGATAATATTCTTTCATCGAAATGAATTCTATCTCATGCTTCGAGCGCTCGCATATTGGAGTCCTGTGAGTAACAGGCACCTGCTTCACCAAAAGATTATCGGCTTTAAGATCTTGAATCATCTTTTCCCTGGCATCTTTTATTTTCATGCCTTTCAGGAATCCTGCATTATCATTCATTGTGCCGTCAATGCTGATTGAAATTATCGGGGCTATGCCCATTTCTCTGAAGAATCTGATATCAGACAAGTCTCCTGCAGAGCACATCATAACCAATCCTGTTCCCTTGTCAATTTCAGCAAGAGGATGGGCTTTTATGGGAACTTCTGTGTTGAACAAAGGAGTTACAGCAGTCTTTCCATTCAGATGCTGGTATCTCTTGTCTTCAGGATTGAAGATAACCATCCCGCACGAAGGAATCAGCTCAGGCCTTGTTGTTCCAATGATTATTTTTTCTCCTGTCTCCTTGACTGTGAATACAACATCATTGAATGTTGATGGGATGTCTTTGTAATCGATTTCTGCATCAGCAATTGTAGTCATGCAGCCAGGGCAGTAATTGTTTATGCGGTCGTCCTCATAAATCAGGCCCTGATTGTACAAATCGATGAATGTTTCCTGCGTTAAAGTCCTGTAATCATTGGAATCAGTCTCATAAATTTCTCCAAGTCCTGTTCCCTTGTTCCACGAGTTGAACGCGATGCCAAGCTTCATGAAGGAATCCACAGACTCTGCGCTTGATTCCTCAAGAACCTTGTTGCACATGAGCAGGAATTCTTCCCTGCTTACGCGGTTGAATTTTGTCTTGAATTTTTTTTCAGCAGCCATCTCAATCGGCAGCCCGTTCCTGTCAAGCCCTAACGGAAATAGGACTTCATAGCCCATCATTCTCCTGAATCTTGCAATCATGTCCATTATTGAATAAGTTGCCGCGTGTCCCATGTGAACAGGCGTGTTGACATAAGGCGGAGGAGTATCTATTGAATATACTGGCTTATCAGAATTTCTTCTAAATGCATAAAGAGGATTATTCTTCCATTTCTCATAGAATGCCTTCTCAAATTCCTTGCTCCAGCTTTTCTCTGCAATCTTAGATTCCATCTCTCACGAATAGAAATAGCCAGTATTTAAATCTTACACCTGCTTATGATGGATTTTGCGCCTTATGATGAAGTAAAGGTACGCCCTGGCGAATGAAAGAATTGCATAAAGGGCAACAGCTAGCAGGAAAACAAAAATCCCTTTGTATATCTCACCATAAGCTACGAAAGAAGCATAATCATTAAGAAGCGTCACACCAACTATGAATGTTACCAGATAATAAAATGCGCCGAATATCAGAACACAAACAACTACAAAAACCAAAACCAAAATAAGTGATGGGATGTTGTTGAACAGCAATGAAAAGCTTTCCTTGAAATTTTTCCAAGCCGCCTTTTCTTTCGTAAATACTATGTGGCTTATCTGCGGCAGATATCCCATTATGAAAACAAAAGGAATTCCGAACAATATCCCGACAAATGTAAGGAATTGCTGCTTGAATATGGAAAGCAGGATTATGCTAAGCAAAATGAATGACAATGATACAAAAATTGCATCAAATATGTTAAGCTTAAAGAATTTCCAAATCTCCTTCAAATCAAGTTTGGTCTTTTTCTCGAGAGACTGGAGAAGGTCAAGATTAAGATACTTGAACACTGAATAAATAAATAACAGTATCAGGAAATACACCAATAAAAGAAAAATCAGGACGAAAAGGAATATTTTTGATGTTTGCACCAAGGACACGAATGTTTCAGGGTTTTTCGGAAACACAAGATTGAAGAAAAGGTTTGCAAGCATAATGCTAGCAACAAAAAGAACATCGAACAAAAGCATCTTGAATAAAGTTTTCGGGTTTTTCCTAAGGTGCCTGTAAGTATCAAGAAATACTGAATTTTTGAATGCCTCTTTTATCACCATGACAATAATTCCTGAATATTTATATTTAAACCTTGTGATTCAGCAGGGTAAAATAGCTCTTCACCCAGACAATCGCTGGCATCACAAAGAGTATTCCCAGGATTATCAGCGCAGCATCTCCAAGCTGTCCTGCAGACCTCATGAAAATATCAAGTATGTAAAATATTGCAACTGCTTCAACAGCTGCTATTCCATAAATTCCGCTGAATCCTGATTTGAATGAGTCTTTTATTGCCTTCCAGACAGAAGCATCATCCTTGATTTTTGTGTAAGAGATGACAGCAAAATACAGGACTACAAAGTCAAGCGCAAGAAATGCATAATGTGTGTAGGCTGATTCGTTAGACCTTTCAAGCAGGGTTGCGAAGCCGTTCAGCCTTTCAAGTATCTGTATTAAATAAAAAATCACAAACCAAGGGATATTAATCAGGAAAAATTTGTATATGTATTTCCAGAATGTGACTTCCTTCTTTTTGTCGCAGGACTTTCTGACAAAGAACCAGCCAGCCGACTGGAATATGCAGTAAATAATGTAGACAGATAGCATCAGCAGTGCAAAAGACAGCATCACAGCATTGTACTGCTCTTGGAATCCTGGCTGTGACTTCAGGATTTCCATAAAATTGGTGTTCTTGACAACCTCCTGTCCTATCGCTGCAGAGTTTTTGGTGGCTATCTGAAGCATCTCGTAAGCAGCGCTTTCTATTCTGTTGCTGAAGAATCCGTCAACAATTCCATATACTATGAAAAAAACAATGTCCAGGGCAATGACTGGCAGCAAGCCCAAAAACTCGTTTTTCAGGATAACAAACGAATCTGCAAACTCATTGCCTCTTTTGATTAACCAATTCATACTATGAAAGATGGATTAATTGTTTATAAGTTTTGTTAATATTCTATGAGCTGGTTAAACGTCAGCCCTTTCCTTTTTGCTAATTCTATTGAAACAGCAAACGAGTTTTCTGTCTCTTCCAAATCCTCCAATGTAAGAAAGAACCATTCAAGATTGTTGAACCTAACTCCAACCCATGCCTGCGCCCCGAACATTGTCGAGAATTTCTTCAAATCATTAATTTCATCTTTGGTAAGATATTTTTTTGTATCTGCTGAAGTCTTGCATTCAATCGCAAACTTCTTCACATTGTTTCCAGCAATTATGTCAGGGCAGGGATACCTCATGGAGCCAGAGCCAGCTGCCCTGAAAGCAGCCCATCCAGACTGCCAGAACAGGTGTATAAGCTCTCTTTCCGCATTTGTGCCCTTGCTCTTTTTGTTGATCATTGGCAGAGTTATGTCTGGTTTGTTTATTTATTTTATGATTTGAGTGACGTAACTGCCATAAAATTTAGCATCAAGGGTGGGTGGAGGGCTTCAATAAAATAGCAAGCGTAACTTCGAATTCCCTCCCTGAATAAAAATTTCAACACATAAACTAGATTTAGGCGAAACATTTAAAAAAGGCTTTACAAATAACAAGCATATGAGCAAGAAAACACTGCCTTTGGCTGCTATGGAGAAACTGCTGAAGAACGGCGGAGCAGAGAGAGTGGCTGACAAGGCAAAAGAGGCGCTAAGGGACTATCTCGAAGAGAAGTCCAACAAGATTTCCCAGGACGCTGTAAAGTATGCCATTCATTCTGGCAGGAAGACTGTCAAGTCAGAAGACATAAAACTAGCTTTTAGAAAGTAATTCTCGGAAACATATTTAAACAAAACTTGTTTTTTCACGCTTATGGAACTTACATTTTTAGGAACCTCGTCTATGGTTCCGACGAAGGAAAGAAATGTCCAGTCGCTTCTTATTACTTACAAGGATGAAGGAATCCTGCTGGATTGCGGCGAAGGCACGCAGAGGCAGATGAACATTATGGGAATGAACCGCAACAAGATCACAAGAATCCTCATAAGCCATTGGCACGGAGACCATGTTGCTGGACTTATAGGCTTGCTTATGACTATAGGCAATGCGAAGGAAGGTAAGAAGATACACATTTACGGGCCAAAAGACACAAAAAGGCATTTCCAGGCAATGAAGGACATGTGCTTCTTCTACGAGAAGCTAGACATTGAAATTCATGAGCTGAATCCTAAAGGTGTTGAGAAATTCTTCGAGAATCAGGATTTCGAATTATATGCAGCGCACTTGGAGCATTCAATACCTGTTCTTGGCTTCAGGTTTGTTGAGAAAGATGTATACAAGATAAGCAAAGAGAAAATGAAAAAGTTTGGGCTTAAGGAAGGCCCAATGATTGGAAAGCTGCAGAGAGAAGGCAAGATTGTAGTGAAAGGCGAGACAATAAAACTAGAAGACATTGCAGATTTGAGCATAGGAAAGAAATTAGCATTTATTTTTGACACAGTGATATGCAACAATTGCTATGCATTGGCTGAAGATGCTGACGTCTTGGTGAGCGAAGCGACTTACGGCTCAGAGCATGAGGAGAAAGCAGAGGCATACAAGCACATGACAGTCAAGCAGGCAGCATTAATCGCAAACAATTCAAGCGCAAAAAAATTGATATTGACGCATTTCAGCCAGCGCTACAAGACAACAGGAGCTTTGGAAGAAGAAGCAAGAACATATTTCCCAAATTCTTTATGCGCGTACGATTTTATGAAGGTTAAGATTTAGTTTTTCTGCAATACATTGAGGGGGCCGTGGGGGCTTTGGTAAAACATCGAACATTATTTTGACAGCCGCCCACACTAGGAAGATTTAATGCTAACCTTTTTAAATAAAGCAACATCTTTCTATATCATGGATATCGTCAAGAGCATGCTCGCTGGTGAGCGGGTGCTGACAGAGGATTCTGACCTCGCTAGAGAACTGTTCAACCAAAGCAGATACGGGACTATGCTGGAGGGCGGCAAGGTCCAGATGTCATTAATCGAAGCAATATACCTTCTTGAAAAAGGAAAATTGGAAGTAAAGTCTGGAAAGAAAAACCTCAGGTTCGAAGATCTTCTGAAAAAAGATC
>CAIVOO010000032.1 GCA_903907555.1 uncultured archaeon
ACAGAAGAAAATCTTGAAATAACTGTAATCAAGGACAGATGGAAGTACAGAGGTATTGCCGGCGGCTTTGATATCGGATTGAAAATCTGCATCTACGCGCCTGACTACGGCTCTCTCTACGTTGAAATGCGCGATGTGGCACACTGCATCAAAGACGCGGAACGCCCTCAAAGGGTGAGGGATTTTAGGGTGCTGGACACAAAACTTACGCTGGATGAACAGATGGAATATCTTATGCATGAAAAAAGACTTGGCGGCAGCTATGGCGAGACAGAGCCGCTGTTCTTGCTTGGAGGCGAAAAGCTGCATACAACGATGAAAAGAAGCGATTTTGACTTCATCAGGGGATGCATCGAATCCACAAGAGTGAGTGTGGATAATTTTATTGAAAGAAACATCAGGGCAGGAGTAAATATTGAACGCGCATCCGGCAACAATGAATATTCGCCAAATGACGAAGACAGCAAAAGGATATATGACATACTTGCAGCCTGCAAAATATTACCAACATCTTTATAAATTCTTGACTTATAATTCTTTAAAAAGAGGTATTTATGGAGCTAGCGCAATATACTGTTAAGCCAAGCCTTACCAGGCTTCTTGTTCCGCAGTTTTTCAAGCTGATAGCGCTATGTGGAATGTTTTACGGAGGCATAATAATAAACCTCAATCTTTTAGGCACAAGCATGCCCCTGATTGGCGACGTGCTAACTATCATGGTCCTGCTGCTCTTGCTAATTGCGCAGATTTTCATAACAAAGAAAAAATCAGCGAATTTCGAATACCAGTTTTTTTCGAACAGGATTGATTATTTTGGCGAAAGGCTGAACAGTGTGCTTTACTCAAGCGTCGAGAATGTTGATGTGAAAAGGAACATTTTTGATTATTTTTCAGGCACAGCAACCATCGCGCTAACAAAGGATTTTAAACTGAACTATGTTTCGAATTACGGAGAAGTGGCCGATTACATAAGAAAACTTGTGCAATCCTCCAGATATCAACAAGTGCAGGCAACTTACACAGGAGCTTACTAAGATGGAAACAAACAGATTTTATCTGATAACATTTGTAATCCTTCTAGCTCTGTCTGTATGGATTTTAAACCCATTCATACTTCCTGCAATAGGCGGCATAATTGTGGGATATGTTTTCTATCCTGTTTACAAAAGAATGAACAAGCATATAAAAAGAAAATGGCTGTCTTCAATTATTTTGACCTTGCTGATTATTTTGATATTCACAATCCCGCTAATCATGCTTGGAAGCTTGCTTGTTAATGATACATACTCAAATTATATCCTGCTAAAACAGAGGATTGGCAACGGGCTGTCGCTCGAAGTCGACTGCACTGCAGGTTTCTTCTGCCATGTTGAAAAGTCAATCAATGATTTTATCTCAAGCCCTCAAGTTTCATACTACATCAATGACGGGCTTAGCAGAGCAAGTGCTTTCGTATTAGAGAAATCATCAAATTTTGTATCTGCAATACCTAAAAAGGTTGTTGATTTCCTTATATTTGTGATAATGCTGTTCTATACTTTCAAGGATGGCGAATTTTTCACAAAAAAACTCGAGCTTATGCCTCTAAAAATCTCACACAGAAAAAAACTCATCACAAACATAGAAGATATGATTTTCTCGACGATTTACGGGCAGATACTAATAGCGCTGATACAGGGAGCTATCGCAACAGTCGCTTATTATCTTGCAGGAATAAACAGCCCGATACTTTGGGGTTTCATCACATTTATTTTTGCAATGATTCCGGGAATCGGCCCTGTAATTATCTGGCTGCCTGCATCTTTGTTCATAATGATAGATGGGCTTTCAATGCATTCAAACTTTGAATTTCTACAAGGACTGGGGCTTTTAATTTTTGGAGCAGTAATTATCTTATTGCTTGACAATGTGCTAAAGCCTAAAATCATTGGCGACAGGGTCAAGATACATCCTTTGCTAATAATGTTCGGAATGTTTGGAGGGCTCATGTTGTTCGGCCTTGTCGGATTATTCTTGGGCCCGCTCATAATCGGATTGTTTGTTACATTTTTTGACTTGTACCGAGAGGACTGGGGTGCTGTTCAGTGAAGTATATTGTAAAAGACATGGATATTGCGACAGGCGGGGTCATAGTCGCGCTGCTCAACCAGAAAGATGCAAGAAAGTTTGATTTGCATCATGAAGACAGAATATTGGTGAAACACAATAGAAAGCAGGTTGTGGCAATAGTTGATATTGGAGAGTCGTCAAAAGCAGTTCCTCAGGGGCATATCGGATGCTTTGAAGAGCTTCTTAATGAATTGCACATAAAACACAAGGATAAAGTTGAGGTTCTTCTTGAAAAAAAACCAGAATCGCTTAAGTATATCAAAAAAAAGCTTGACGGCAAAAGACTTTCTGAAAGTGAAATTTTCGAGATAATAACGGATGTTGTAAACAATAAATTAACAGCCACAGAACTAACTTACTTCATTGCAGCAAGCTATACTAAAGGGCTTTCGCTTGACGAGACAGTTTATCTTACAAGGGCAATGATTGAAACAGGAGATGTCCTTAAATTCAATAAGCGCCCGATAGTTGACAAGCACTGCATTGGCGGAGTTGCAGGCAACAGGGTCACTATGGCTATCGTGCCTATGCTTGTAGCAGCAGGGCTTACAGTCCCGAAGACAAGCTCGCGCTCGATAACAAGCCCTGCAGGAACAGCAGACACCATGGAAGTGCTTGCGAATGTTTCCCTGACAAAACACAAAATAAAAAGTGTCGTTGACAGAATAGGAGGATGCGTTGTTTGGGGCGGGGCAGTCAATCTTGCTCCTGCTGACGACAAAATAATCAAGGTGGAGAATCCGTTAAGCATTGATGCAGAAGGAAATCTCCTTTCATCCATATTAGCGAAAAAAGGCTCAGTGTCGGCAACCCATGTTCTCATTGACATACCTGTCGGCATCGGGGCAAAAGTTGAGGATTTGAAAGTTGCCCACCGCCTGAAAAGGGAATTTGAGAAATTAGGCAAAGGCTTGGGAATGAAGATAAAATGCATTATCACAGACGGCTCTGAGCCTATAGGAAATGGAATCGGCCCTGCGCTTGAAGCAAGGGATGTTCTTTGGCTTCTGATGAATGACATCAGGGCGCCATCTGATTTGAGAAAAAAAGCTATTTACATAGCTGAAGAAATGCTCGAGCTCGCAGGAAAAAGCAGGCATCTTGCAAAAGATGTTCTTTTTTCAGGAAAGGCTTATGACACATTTGTAAAAATAATAAAAGCCCAGGGAGCCAAGATAATAAATCCTGACAAGATAAAGCTTGGCAAGTTCACTTACAAATATTTTGCTGATAGGAATGGAAGGATACTGCACATTGACAACAAGGAAATATCCAAGATTGCAAGGCTTGCAGGAGCGCCTCAGGACAAAGGCGCAGGAATCTATCTTTGCAAGCACAAGAACAGCAGGGTTGTGAAAGGCGAAAAAATATTCACAATATACGCAGAAAATGAAGAGAAACTTAATTTTGCTGTCGATACGCTTGCCACCTCAAAAGCAGTCACTATATTATAATTCTATGAAAAAGATTAACATTGACAGGATTTATGCAGCTTTGAATAGCCATGTTGCTGACTACAAAGTCCCTGTAGTTGACTTGATAGAGATACAGACCAAGGATCCGTTCAAAGTCTTGGTTACAACAATCATGTCTGCAAGGACAAAAGATGAGACTACGACAGCAGCTGCGAAAAGATTGTTTGAAAAAGTAAAAAAGATTTCCGACTTGGAAAAATTATCTGAAAAGCAGATACAAAAACTGATTTATCCTGTTGGCTTCTACAAAAACAAGGCAAAATATTTAAGACAGCTGCCAATGGCTTTGAAAGAGAAATACAACAATAAGATACCTCATACTGTCGAAGAGCTAGTCCATCTTCCAGGAGTTGGAAGGAAAACAGCAAATCTTGTTGTTGCAGTCGCGTTCAAGAAGCCGGCAGTCTGCGTTGACATTCACGTTCACAGGATAATGAATCGGCTTGGCTATGTCAAGACTAAGAATCCGTTCGAAACAGAGATGGAGCTTCGGAAGAAACTGTCGAAGAAATACTGGACAACATTCAATACAATATTTGTCGCATTCGGACAGAACTTGTGCAGGCCTGTGAATCCATACTGCAGCAGATGCCCGATAAGAAAAGAATGCAACAGGATTGGAGTTGTGAAGAGCAGATGAATTTATTAAAAGAAATAAGCAGCATAAACAAGGAAATAAAGAATAAAGTAGACAGCAGGCTTAAAGAATTCTCTTCCTTCAAAAACAAAAGCGAAAAAGAATGGTTCTCTGAATTATGCTTCTGCATACTGACAGCAAATTCCAAAGCAAGGACTGCCTTGCAGATACAGAATGAATTAGGTGCTGAAGGTTTCTGCAATGCCTGCGCTTCAGATGTTAAGAAATGCATAATGAAATACAAGCATCGCTTTCACAACAACAAGACAAGATTCATTGTCGAAGCGAGAAAGCATCTTGACATAAAGAAAAAAACACAGTCTATGAAAAATTCTTTTGAAGCGCGTGAATGGATTGTGAAAAACATCAAAGGGATTGGATATAAAGAAGCATCTCATTTTCTCAGGAATGTGGGTTATTTCAATCTTGCAATCCTTGACAGGCACATAATCAACTTAATGATTGAAAACAAACTTCTGAAAGAGAAACCGAAATCGCTCAACCGAAAGAATTATCTTGAAATCGAGCAGAAATTCTTCAAACTTTCGAAAAAGGCGAAAATGCTGCCTGCAGAACTTGATTTGTATATGTGGTACATGAAGGCAGGAGATGTGCTAAAATAAGTTTATACGCACAAGTTTGAAAAGAAATAATTAATTTATGTTATACTTCTCAATCATTGCGTACAGCGACAAACCCAATGAATTTCCAGGAATCCCCCTGCAGGTTTCGAATAATCTTTTTGCCAGCCCGGAAAGTTTTTTAACAAAAACTATTTTTTCAAGATCTTCGAGGTCTTCGCTGGCCCTGACAAGACAGTATGCCGCATCAGGCCTTTTTCTCCACTTGAAAAATAATTTTTCAGCTTTCAGCTCATAGATTACGCTTCTTCTCAAATTGCCTGTCTTTCTGTAGCAGTCTGCCAGGCCAGTCATGCATCTGGCAGCATCATAAGTCGCCCAGTATTTCATATCATCTGACGAGCCGTTCTTGAAAATAGCTTCATACCTGCGGCAAGCAGCTTCTCGCAGAATGATGGCCCCTCCATACTTGCCGGCTTTCTGAAGAGCTCTGCCAGCCAGATCCAAATTGCGAATTTCCTTAAACTTGCTTTCGCTCATACAGATAATCAATAGGATTATTGTTTATAACAGTTGATATATAGACTTGAACAACATTTATAAAGAAAATATTCACTGGACAATGCTCAGCACAGCATTTTTAAATTGTAGCGCTATAATTGTGCATATAAAAAGGTTTGATATGGAAAAAGCACTAAATAATGTCTACCTTGCAGAAATTGCAGGAATTCATGCAGGGGACGGCTATATGCGTTTTGAAGGTCGTAGAAAAGAGATCGACATAAGCGGAGCAGTTGAAGAGAGAGAATATTATGATTTGCATGTTATACCTTTATTCAAGAAATGCTTTTGTATAAATATTATTGGTAGGGATTATCCATCAAGAGGAACATATGGCTTTCGCACATCAGAAAAATGTGCGATAGAAGCACTTAGTTCGCTAGGATTTCCGTCAGGAAATAAAACCTTAATTGTAAAGGTCCCGGAGATAATTCTTAGAAGCAAGGATTATGAAATACTAACTGCATTTTTAAGGGGATATTTTGATACAGACGGCAGCATAACATTTGATAAAAAGATATATAACTCCTCACCATTTATGAAAAAATATAATTATTATCCCAGAATCATGTTCACAACAACATCGAAATATCTCGCTTACGGCGTTCAAGAGATAACACGGAAACTTGGTTTTAACTGTAAGATTTATACGCATAAACCTAAGAAAGACACAGAAAGTTTAAAATACAAACTGCAAATAACTGGTGTTGAACAGTGTGAAAAATGGATGCGACAGATCGGTTCCAAGAATCAGAGTAAACTATCCAGATATTTAATCTGGAAGAAGTTCGGTTTTTGTCCACCAAAAACAACATACGTTCAGAGAATCAGCATATTAAATAGACAATCTGACCCAAAATCATATTACGGGCCTGTGGTGTAACCTGGATAACACAGTTGGCTTCGGTTTTTAAGAAGACACCAGCAAATCAGGGTTCAAATCCCTGCAGGCTCATTATTTCCTGAACTCTGTTTTTCCTTTTCCGAGATACTGCGAGCCAAGAGAGGCATCGCCGTATGCTTTTCCAACTCCATTCGGAAAGAAGAATACCTGCCCGAATCCGACTACATCGCCGGGATGAACAATTCGCTTGCCCAGCCATTTCGGCTGCCGCGAGAATCCGCCGACATATCCTGGATCCACCCATCCATCTGTGAGCGATGAAAACTCAATATTTTGTGCAGACTCTTCCACATCGCGCAAATGCCTGTATGACTTCATCCCTTCTGTAATAAATCTCAGATTGTCCCAGAATCTTATCCCAATGTGTGGCGACAGTTTAAGCTGTTCTTCTGTTTCTATTATTATGTGTTCAAATTGCCTTATAGCATAACCTTTAGAAATATCAATCGGCTCCAGAAGAACATCAGGAGAATACTTGTCTCGGTCCTTGAAAATTATGCCTCCCTCTATTTTTTTCATTCGGTAAGCTGTCCTACTTGCGTGCACGCATATGCTGCCTCTTCTTAATTCAAGCTTTGGGAAAATTTCGAAAAATCCTTTGCTTTGAAGCTCTCTCAACTGCCTGTTACTGCGTACCTCGATTCCCATATCGAGCGAGCGAATCATTTCGCCTTTCTTTCTGGCTTCTTTCTGCTCTTCGTCTGTGCCGAATGAAAGGATTCCATAATCCTGGAATGGCCTCGCATGAAAGAATATCTGAGCTATCCTGTCTCCTTTCTCGAAGTGGATGTCGTTGTGGCTGAAATTTCCAATCTCAACCTGGCTTTGATTATCCGCTGTCGTGAAAAAAAATCCAGGATTTGAAATATAGCATCCAAGCCTTCTCAGGCTGCTTCTTGCTTCTGTTGACAATCCGAAAAATTCGTGAAATCCTGTCTTTGAAAGCTGTCCTATGTCAACTGCTTCTGTCAAATTGGCAGTCATCATGTTTCTAGCGTAGAATGTCTGGTTCTCTCCCCATCTTTTTGCATTGCCTGATTCATCAGGAAGCCCCCAAGCCTCATCTATATTACATAATTTTACATCAAGCGTAGCAGGCTGTATGCGCTTTGCATCATTTTCCAGAGAAGGATGCACTTTTATCATTCCATAATCAAGCGCCTGCCTTATGCCTCTATCGCTTAGTATTCTGATTGAAGGATATTTTTTGTCTAATGGATTTGGCAGCATAAACCCAGAGGGATAATAAGAGAAATATAAATGTTACCATTAAAAAGTAAAAACGGGGTATTTGTTTAGCATCTCGAAATGCTCTATGTATAACAGAGTGCTGACATCTCCCGTAGGGAGCATCCCCTCTGTCAGCTCGATAAAATAGAATAATAGCATTTCGCCTTAGTGATGCTAAACAAAAAGTAAAAAAAATAATTTACTTTATCTCGTACTGCACTGAAACTGTTGTCTCAAGCTTTACGTTTCCAGGGGATATCTGTATCGGAGCTGCTGCTACGGCTGATTTCTCCATCATGCCACCATAATAATTATTGTATGGCGTGTATATCCCGCTTTCGGAAATAGATGTCGCTTTTCCAAGCTTGACTCCTGCGCTTGATGCCAATGCTTCTGCCTTGTTTTTTGCAGAACTTACTGCATCTGCCAACATCTGCGCCTCAAACTGCTTCTTTGACGCGTCTTTCAGCTCGAAGTCAACATTATTTATGCCGTTGGCTCCTGCGTTTATTGCAGCGTCAACCAATTTTCCGACATCCTCAACTTGGTCTGTGACAACCTTTATTGTATGCACTAATTCATACCCGTCGAAAACCATCTTTCCTGTTACGTCGTCGTAATGCTCTTTCTTGTTCAGGTAAAGCTGGGTTGTCTTTATGTCGTTGTCCTTAACGCCTGCATTCTTCAATGCAGCGACTACTGCATTTGTCAAGTCAGAGTTCCTGCTCTGCGCTGCTGCTGCAGTGTTTTCAACTGTGTTGACAGACAGCCAAACAGTTGCCTGATCTGGCTTAACTTCAAGAGAAGCGCTTCCAGAAACAGATATCACATCATTCTGCTGGTTTAGCCCTTCTTTGCCACAGCCGTGCCATCTGCTTGCAAAAATAACAGCAGCGGCAACAACCAGAATGACAAGAACAGCCATCCACCATTTGTGCTTAGAACTACATTCGCATGTTTCTTTCATAATTATCACCTGATATGAGATAAATGCCCATTATTTATATATATTATGAAAGTTTAAGGTGAAAACCTTAACGTCTGCCATGTCTTTCTTCAAATTGTTTGTAGTAATCCCTTATCTCATCAGCCAAATCTCCAGGCTCTTCTGTTCCGACAAATGGCAGATTATGCACAATCTGGAAAGGCAGTATGCTTTTCTCTTTGAGAACTTTAAATCCCTTGGTGTAAAAGTTCAAAGCAGTTATTTTTGAACCCTGCCTTTCATAAAGTTCTCCTAAAAAGAAATAAAGAGCAGGCTTATTTTCCTTAAACAACCGCTGTGCAACTTTATCAACTACATAGCTGGGATCTCTTAAAAATATTTGATTCATAAATTCGATGAAAAAAAAATCGCTTTCAGGCATTATCTGATGAGCCATCCTGAACCTATTTTCAGAATGCTGCGAATTTCCATAACAGTCCTTCATAAAGTGATCAATTGCTACCTCTTTAGGCACAGTTATGAAACCCAGATTTCCATCGCTGTGCGTATCCGCCATAGTTCTGTACCAATCAGCGTGAATCTTGTAAAATTTGGCTGCAAGCCATTCAAACCAAGGATTGCCTTCGAAACTCTTTTTTTCTTTTTCCATTTTCAAAAGAAAATGTTCAGGCGTGCTGACAGTTTTATTCGAGAATATGATTTCCTTTTCTGGTTTCAGCAGGATATTGTTTGCAACTGCATCGCAATCTATTAAATCAAGTTCATAAAATGCATCAACCATCTTAAGGGCAGGCGCGAAATTTGCATTCATGCCATAAACACTGTTCTTGAAACTATCATAAGAGGATGATGCAGAATTGAAAAGCCTCTGCCATCTTCCCCTGTCATCTTTAAGCGTCCTTGCAGAAGCTTTTTCCGCTACAATCTCCTTGACAGCTTTCTCGACTACAGAGGCGCTATCATAGAATTTTCTTTTCTCGCTTTCAGGCATGGACTCGAAAAGCTCTTCAGCATCTTTTGAGAACGAAGCCCTTAGATTCTCGAATGATACAGGCATCCCGAGATAAATCGGGGTTGACGGCTTTTCTAAGCCATCATCGAAAATCTTTCTGGAGAAATCAGAATAAACAGCAGCCACAAATCCTGAACGGTTGTTTATTATCGCATCCATGTGCTCAAGAACAGCAACAGGAGCGCTTGATGCTGTGTCTCCTAAAACCCTCACTTCATCTTGCCTTGCGTCAACAACTCTTTTTGAAATATCGCCGACTTTTTCAGAATTTTTGTATTCTTGCAAAGGCACATTGTCTATAAGCGCCTTCTGCATGCAGATAGCAAGGTTTTCATCATGAGTCCCGAGAACATAAGCATTCTGCACATCGTCTGCGCCAAACTGCGTCCTTAATTCATGATGCAAAGTCATCGTATCAGACCACAACACCCCGGAAATCTGCTCTGGCTCCAAGCCAGTGATTTTTTGCAGCATAGTGCATAGCACATTAACGTGATTCGAATAAACTGCAAAATGATTTTTGTATCTCGAGAGCTGGCGTTTCATCATTTTTATCATGCGCGCATTGTTCTTCCCGAGCTCCATCCTGCTGACAGGAGTCTTCTGCTTGATGCAATTTTTTATGTAGGAAGGATTAATCGGATGGTCAAGCGTGATGATTGTGACATCAGAAACTTCAAGCGCCTCTTCAAGCCCGCATGGCTCAAAATTTATTTTTGGATGCGCTGTGCTGAAAGCCTGCGCAAGCATTGCTCCTTTCTGGCTTGAAATATTATATTCTTTTTCAAAATCCTGAATGCTTGCTTCCAAAGAATTATATTCTGCATTTTCCCTGAACGCCTGAAGAGCGGTTTCCCTGTCTTTTCTGACAAGATAAATTGTGTCGATTTTGTCAGCAAGCTCTGTCCTGTTGGCCAGCCCGCTGATAATAGCCCTGCCGCTCTTTCCAGTAGCCCCGATTACAGCTATAGACAGTTTTTTCTTCACAAATTCCCCCATAGAAGGACAGCAGGGTATTTTAGTATATATATTTTGCTCTCGAGCAGTGCTAACAATCAGATAGAATATTTTATATATATTAATACAAGTTCTACCAGTATGAGCAAGCGAGGCCAGAT
>CAIVOO010000033.1 GCA_903907555.1 uncultured archaeon
GTTCCTTATTTTCTTTCACAACAGGTGTTTCTGTTTTCTCTTGAACAGCAGGCTCGCTTGCCTGTTCCTGCAATCCTGCTTCAGGCTTTTCCTCAACCAATACTTGTGCTGATATTATGTTAGAACTTCTTACGCATCCTGTTACTATAAGTAGTGCACAGAACAATATTGCAATTATTAGTGTTTTTGTTGATTGCATCATGATACCCCCATCTGCCTGACTGATAAGGAACTTATTTATAAATGTTACTATTGGCTGAGAATGAATTATTATAGGGAAAGATTTAAAATGCTGTAATATTTCGTTCAGTTTCGAGGTGATTATATTGCTTAAAGAACCAGAATCAGAATCAGACATCGACAAGTTGATATATCATTCTAGAAGGCAGTTAGGGGACAAAGGACACGTTCTTGTGTGGGTTTACAAGCAGCTATGCCCGAAGTGCAAGAAATCTCTCATGGGAAAGCCGAGAGAAAAAGGCAAGGTCAAAATCAGGGCAAAGGAATACATATGCCCGAGCTGCAGCTACACAGTCGAGAAGAAAGAGTATGAGGAAAGCCTCACTGCAGACATAAAATACACCTGTCCGCATTGCGGATTCAAGGGAGAGGCTTCCATTCCATACAAGAGAAAAAATATTGAAGGGATTCCAACATTAAGAGCCAAATGCAGCAAATGCGAAGGAAACATTGACATAACGAAAAAGATGAAAGAGAAAAAAGGACAGGCAGACACGGAGGACGACGATTGAAGAAATTTTACATAACTACATCAATCGCTTATGTTAATGCCGCTCCTCACATAGGATTTGCCATGGAGGTTGTGCAGGCAGATGTTCTTGCCAGATGGCACAGGCTTCTAGGGGGAGATGTCTTCTACCTGACTGGAACAGACGAGCACGGCGTAAAAATTGACAGGACTGCAAGGGAAGCAGGAAAGACTCCAATACAGTTTGCTGACGAGATTGCAGCAAAATACAAGCTCCTGACAAAAGCGCTTAATATCTCAAATGATGATTTTATCAGAACAACAGACCAGAAGATTCACTGGCCGTCAGCGCAGAAGCTTTGGAAGCTTCTTGCAAAAAATGGAGACATTTACAAGAAAAAATACAAGGGGCATTACTGCTCCGGGTGCGAGTCATTCAAGACAGAGAAGGAATTGATTGAAGGGAAATGCCCTCTGCATCCAACGAGAAAGATTGATGTTGTGGAAGAGGAGAATTATTTTTTCAAGCTGTCGAAATACACTGGCGAAATACTTAATCTCATAGAGACTGACACGCTAATGATTGTTCCGGAAACAAGAAAAAATGAAATTCTCAGCCTTTTGAAAGAAGGATTGGAAGATGTAAGCTTCTCACGCTCAAGAAAATCATTAAGCTGGGGGATTCCAGTGCCTGACGACCCTGAGCAGGTGATGTATGTCTGGTGCGATGCCCTGACAAATTACATTTCAGGAGCAGGGTATTCATCTGATGAGAAGAAATTCAAGAAATTCTGGCCAGCAGATGTCCATGTGATTGGAAAAGATATTTTGAGATTCCATGCAGCAATCTGGCCAGCAATGCTTTTGTCTGCAAAAATCCCTCTTCCTAAAAATATCTATGTTCACGGTTTCATAACATCAGAAGGCCAGAAAATGTCAAAATCATTGGGAAATGTTGTAGACCCGTTCGATGTCTCAAAGAGATTCGGCGTAGACCAGATAAGATTTTATCTGATGAAAGAGATAGTTTCTGGCTGCGACGGAGATTTCTCAGAAAAAACCCTTGTGTCAAGAATAAACACAGACCTTGCAGATGACTTGGGTAATTTATTGTCAAGGGCTGTTGCAATGGTTGAGAAATACTGTGAAAGTAAAATTCCTGTACAGGGAAAGCTGGAAGCAGCAGACATCACACTGGTTGAGCTGTCAAACATTTTTGAAGAAACAAATGAGCTGATGCAGAATTTCGCATTCAATCAGGCAATTGACAAAATCTGGCAGTTCATCAGGCACTGCAACAAATACGTAAACGAGACAAAGCCTTGGGAGCTTGCAAAAAGCGACAAGGCAAGACTCGAAACAGTTCTTTACAATCTGATAGAATCATTGAGGATAATAGCGATTTACATAGCGCCTTTCATGCCAGAAGCTGCTGAAGAGATAGCAAAGCAGATAGGGCAGGATGTCGGGGCTTTCAAGAACGCCAAGTTTTCGAGCAAGACTTCAGGAACTGTGAAAAAAGGCAGGAACCTTTTTGACAAGGTTGAGCTGAAACAGCTTGACCCATTTGCTCAAGTCGATTTGGTGGTTGCGAAAGTCCTTTCTGTCAAGGACCATCCCAATGCAGACAAGCTTTATGTTTTGGAAATTGACATCGGAACAGAGAAAAGGACAATCTGCGCAGGGCTTAAAGGAAGAATACCTAAATCAGAGATAGAAGGCAAGCACATAGTTGTTGTGAAAAACCTGAAGCCTGCAAAGCTTAGAGGCATAGACAGCAATGGAATGCTCCTTGCAGCAGATGACGGAAAGAAAACAGTCCTGCTGCTTGCAGAAAAATCTTCTCCAGGCGATGATGTGTTTGCAGATGAGAAAAAGCCTGCAAAAGAACTCATGATAGATGAATTTGCCAAGCTGAATAAGATTTCTGTAAAAAGCGGGAAAGCAGTCTATGAAGGAAAACACCTTAAGACAAAAAAACAGGAAATAACTGCAGATATTTCTGACGGTGCAGAAGTCAGGTAATCATTTTGTTTTTGCGTGCTCCCACATGAATTCGAAATAGCTCCTATATGCTTTCGCTGCAGAGGCATTCTCAATTATTATCCCTTCAGGCTCGTCTGTCCAGATTATTAGCGCTATCTTCTCGCCGTAAATGTTCGTGACAACAGGAGATTCGACTGATTTAGGAACATACCTTGTTTTTTTTGGATTGGCTGTTTCATGCACCCTGTCTTCCCTGACTATCTCCCTTACAAAAATATTTCTTTCCTTGAGCTGCCTGATGAACTGCCCGTGATATTCAGGCATCCTTTCCTCAAGCTGGTTTTCATTGCCGAAAACATCATTCTCTTTTCCTGTTCTAAGGATATCCTGAAGTATTGTGCGCACTCCCTTGTAACCCTTGAACATCCTAACCTGCCCTTCAATCTTTGCAGCCTTATGCCTTGCATGGAGCTCTGGGACTATCTGCTCGACATCAGATTCCTGCTCTTTCAAGTAATCCAGAAGCCTTTTAGGTCCTGTCGCCTGGAACCATTTTACTTTCCCGATAGAAACATAGCTGACAAGCCCTTTCTCGATAAGCATTTTCAGCGCATTGTAGCAGCTGCTCCTGTCAATCTTTGCAAGCTTTGCTACTCTTCCTGCTTTCGTTGAGCCGTGATCGTTCAAAGTAAGATAAACCTTGATTTCGTTCGGCGAAAAACCGATTTTTTCCAGTGTTCTTTCTATTTTGTCTTCTGCCATCTTGTATGCGTAAAAATGTCCACGTTAAATTTTTTCAGGTTTTCATATATTTTAGATGTCGGAAAACCAACAACATTAAAGTAACAGCCCTCTATTTTCTTTATGAATATTGAGCTTAAGTCTTGGATACCGTAAGCTCCTGCCTTATCCAGGGATTCGCCTGTGTTCACATAGCCTTTTATTTCCTTGTCCGACAATTTCTTGAAATACACATCTGTAATTTCGCAGTCCTTAATTGTTCTGCCAGTCCTGCAGTCGATCATTGCAATTCCGGAATATACCTGATGTTTCTTTCCAGAGAGCATTTTCAGCATCTTTTCTGATATTTCTTTATTTTTCGGCTTTCCAAGAATTTTGTTTTTATAGACAACAACAGTGTCTATTCCGATTACCAGCCCTTCTTTTCTTCTTTTTGCCACATCCGCGGCTTTTCCATAAGCAAGGGTCATCACAATTTTTTTCGGCGGGAGCTTCATTGTCATGTCCTCTTCATAATTGCTAGGGATGATTTCAAAGTCCAGGCCCATTGCCCTTGCAAGCTCATGCCTTCTTGGGGATGTTGATGCGAGTATTATTTTCATGGAGCCAGTAGACATATCAAACTATTTAAATGTTATTGTTGTAGAAAATTCAACAACATAAATTAAGAGTTGATTTAATTGATTACCGTTCCTACAAATCCTTTGTTCGATAGAATTTTCTCGAGATTTTTCAGGTTCTTCCCATTCGCTATTATCACTTTCATCTTTTGCTTCTGTGCTGCCTTGCTCGCGACAGGGTCGAACGGCATGTTTAATCCAGGGTCCCATTTGTTCCCGACTATCTTTCTGAAGTCTTGCCAAGAGATATTCTTGATTATTTTGGCATCAGGATATTTTTTTGGGTCTTTGTCATAAACATAGTCTATGTTTGTGAGGTTTATCAATGTCTTCACTCCGAGATTTTTTGCAAGAAGCACAGCATCGTAGTCTGTTGAGCATCCAGGCTTCCACCCTGCAGCAACAATGACTTTCTCATTTTTCATTCGTATCTTTTTTGTCGGGTCTGCAATTATTTCTCTGTATGTCAGGTTCTTGAAGATTGTTTTCACAAGATAAGCATTGAATCTTGTTGCGCTTATTCCAAGCCAGTCAAGCTCTTTGCTGGTCAAGCCCACAATTTCTGATGCGGCCTTCTGATATTTTCTGCAAATCTTTCCGCCGCCTATTATGAGAACAAACCTTTTTCCTTTGGTTATCTGATTCAGAATTATCTTCCTGAATTTTTTTAAGAAATCAACATCAACCTCATCAGGCACAACCAGCGAGCCTCCTAAAGATATGATTATCATCTCTTTTTTCATTGTGTTTGTGTTTCCCTGTCTGTTTTTATACTTTTCTACCTGTATATTCTTTTCTGTATTATGCTGTTCAGTCTTTCGCTGTAGACTCTTATTGCTGCCCTGTATTTTTTCCTGTCCTCTCTGCTTTCCTTCATGCTTCTTATGTCCTGCATTGTTCTGTAGATCTGCACCGGTGTCATGTCATCTCCAATTTTCAAGTTAGTCACAATGCATTCAAGCAGCTCTTCTGCATACAGGGGCGGCAGTTCTTCATCCATCACCCAGTCAGGCTCTTCCATTTTTCCCTCCTGTTTACTTGTAGCCTATTCCTTCGTCTTCTTCAAGCTCTTTTCCGTAGCAGATTCCGTACCATTTCTCCTGCTCTATTCCTTCTTCTGCAGCTTTGGCTTTGTACTGGCTCACAATCTTTTCAAGTTCCAGTTTTTCTATTTCTTTTTCCATTTTTTTCTCCCTCAGTCTCACCCCCTCCCTCTCGAGAACTTTAGAATTCCTGGGCCTATATATACATTTGTTGTAGAAAATTCTACAACAGTTTATTTTATACTTGATTATGTTTCTCTGCTAATATGAACCCTAAAACAAACCCAGAATTAATAGAGCTGATAAGGCGCATGCAGATAAGGCACCCCGATTGGTCGCAGGACAAGAGGGAGTGGGTAGCCCTAAAAGCTCTTGGAATGCTATAAAAAGGCAGAACAGCAGTTCTGCATAGAAATAGTCACCTTACAATAGCACAACATTTATAAATACCATTTGCAACTTATTCTTAAAAATCAATCTAAAAGAGGTGTGATATGGAGATATTCAAGATAGGCAAGCGGAAGAAAGGAAGCATGGAGCTTTCAATCAACGCGATAGTAATTCTGATAATAGCCATGACCGTGCTTGGGTTAGGAATAACATTCATCCGAAGCATGTTCAAGAGCGCAACAGGAAAGCTGGCAACAGGCATAGAGAATGTCGACCTGGCAGAACAGCCAAGCGCAGACAAACCTATAACAATGCCGCAGACTATTGAAGCTTCAAGAGGCGGTACGGTTGGTGTCAATATAGGTTTCTATAATGCAGGGGATCAAGAAATTACTGCTCAACCTGCTATAACAAATGTGTGTAAAGGCACTTATATACCAGCACCACCTGCTCCACCAACTCCTGCAGAAACCACAACACAACCATTGATTATTGCTGCTAATGTTTCTGTCGCTGCTGGAACTTCAACAGCATTCCAGACACAGATTACTCCGCCAAGTTCTGCAAAAGTAACAACATACATCTGTACAGTGTCTGTAGGACCATACAATAAACAGTTCTTCTTGAGCGTAAAAGGGTGATTCTGATGAACGCAAAAAAACCAATTACAAAGGACCAGGAATTTGAGATTATGAAGATGGTTCTGGATAAGTTTCTATGGCTCGGATTCGCCATAATGGCTTACGGACTTTACTTATTCTTTACAGGCAGTGTTGATGCTGTGAAGAATGGGCTTATGGTGGTAGGTGTAGGAGCCATCGTGCTTGTAATCTTTGTGGTAGTGTTAGCCAAGGAATTTGAGTATTCCAGAAGCTAATTTTTTCTTTTTTAATATGTCTAACAAGAAGGGTATGGAAATTGGCATTAATATGATAGTTATTCTGATAATGGCCATTCTTGTGTTCGGATTGAGCATTAAGTTCGCTTTTGACATCATAGGCAAGACTACAAAAATGAAGGCAGAGCTTGATGCCAACTCGCAGGAGCAGATAAGAAATCAGATACTTGATCAGAACGCCCAGGTCGTGGTATATCCTGGCGTTATGTCGATAACCCGGGCAAATAGCCAGAATTTCGGCATCGGCATATTGAACAGCAAGGATTCTGAAATTAATTATGTTGTTAGCGTCAAATGTGTCGGATACCAGCCAAAAAATCAGGGGATTACAGCTGTTGATTGCAGCAATTCAATTAACCTGCTTTACATTGGCGGGCAGGCGTATCCTATCCAAGCTAAAAAAACAGAAGTCATACCTGTGTTGGTGACTGTTGACAAGGCAGCAGCATCAGGCAAGTATGTGATTGATGCGAAAGTTTGCGAAATTCCTGGAGCTGGCAGCATGGATTCAGCAACATGCGCTGATGCGAACACCAAGCCTTATGGAAGTTTACAGAAAGTCTACATTACAGTTCCTTAAAATTAAACAATAATCGACTCTAATGCTTTCTTAGGATTCATTGCTTTGACAATATGCGACGCTACGAGAACTCCTTTCGCTCCTAATCTTAATGCAACCTTGACGTCTTCTTTTGTCTTTATTCCAGCTCCGCATAATACTGGAATCTTACCGGCAGATTTCACAGTCTTAGAAATGACGTCCGGTTTTGCCTCTGCCACAGAGACTTCCCCGCCAATCAATTCCGGCGGCTCGACAGCAATAAAATCAGGTTTCAGCTTTGCTATTATTGCAGCTTCTGCAGGATTTGCAGCGCAGGCAATGACAATAAGCCTGACTTTTTTAGCCCTTTCAATGGATTTTTTCAGGACTTCAAGAGAAATCTTGTGTTCAGAATGATTCAGCAATGTGCCTTTCGCTCCTGCGCAATAGACTGATTCAGGCAGCGTGAATCCTGTGTGAGCCCCGTATTCGATTGCATCAACATGCTGAGCAAATACAGGAATCTTAAGCTTGTAAGACAATCTCAAGTCAGTCGCTTCCAAGCAGACAACCACAGAAGCCTTTTTGCTCAAGGCAGCTGATTCGCATTCTTTTGCGATGTGAGAAGCATTCCTGCAGGTGGATTCCTCATAAGTCTTGACATTTATCACATACAACGGAGTTCGAAGCTTCATCAAAAAGAATCAGTCTTTGGTTATTTAAAAAGTTTTGTTCCTATTGGCTAATTTATACCAGACACTTATCCCCAATCCGAGCAGAGCTATCAACCCAATCCCCTTGACTATCCTTACAGCCGCATCAATAAAGAACTGCTCTGGAAAAATTCTTATCAGCAGTGCATCTGCAGGCAGTATATACAAATCATTTGTGAAAAACATTTGATGAAATGCAATGAAAGAGCTTGTGAAATTGATGAACATCAGAGATGAAATGATTAATACTGCAAGGCTGGTTATGGATGAATAGAATAAAATGTCAATAAAATTCTTCAAGAATGTTTTTCTGTCAAAATAAAGCAGGAATGCAAAGCATAACAGAACAAATACGCTTATTGCGCTTATTGTAAGTTTCAGCTTCTGCACCAAATCTTTCACATCAACAAGATGTAGTTTCTCCCTGTCAGAAAAATCTGTTTGCAATTCTGCGCTTGGATATTTGAGATAATTCTGCAAATCGCCAACTATTGAATTGGCGTTTGGAACATCAACTTTATTCTTCTCAAACTCATAAGAATAAAAACTGCTGTCGAAAATCACCAGCTTGAAATTCTCTAGAACCAACAATGCTGAAAGCAGGACTGCTGCAACAATAACCAGAACAACTAATCTATTTTTCATTGATAAGTATACTTCTTGATTATATACTCTATTTGCTCCCTAAGAGACCTTTTCGTGTTGAATCCCTCAACCTTGGCTGTTGGCTTGCCTTTTATGAAAATCATTGTGGTAGGGACTTTGGTGATTTTATGCGCAGATGCGAACTGCTGGTTTGCATTGATGTCGCACTCATAGAACTTGGCAGCCCTTACCTCATCAGATATCTGCTTGAACGGATCTTCCATTGACCTGCAGGCAGCATCCCACCTGCTGCAGAACTTAACCACAGAAACAGGGTTTATCGCAACCTCCTGCTCTATGTTTTTATCATTATAGACTGGCATATCACTGTAGAATAGTCAAATATTTAAAAAATTTGCTATATTTAATAAAAATAAAATCAGAGCCTGCTCAATTTCTCAACAAATACATCTTTAGGCAATGCCCCGCTTATTCTATCAATCTCCTTTCCTTCCTTAAAGAACAGTATTGTCGGAACGCTTCTGACAGACAGCATCCCTGCAGTCTTCATGCCTTCATCAATGTTCAGCTTGCAGATTTTGACTTTGCCGTTGAATTCTTCTGCAAGCTCGTCAACTGTGGGAGCTAGCCTTTTGCATGGCCCGCACCATTCTGCCCACACATCAATCATCACAGGCTGCTTGCTGCCCAATACCTCTGTTTCAAAATTGTTATCATTCAGTTTTGTTATCATATCTATCACTTTTGCAAATAAACCACAAGCCCATCCTTGTCAAGCCCTACAGCAATGTCAAGCTTTCCGTCGCCGTTCAAATCAGCAATGTCTGCCCCTTTAAGGTACCCTTTTTCAAACGTGACTTGTTTTGTGAAGGTTGCATCGCCATTATTTAAATATATGTAACCTTCTTTATCATAGTTACCAACATAAAGGTCAGGGTATCCATCGCTGTTGAAGTCAGCCACTCTTAAGATTGAGCTTTGGCCTGCATCGAACTTGTCAGACTGTACGAATTTGATTTCTTTGTACTCATCAAGGCCTTTGTTCAGGTAAAGGTAATTTCTATCATTGTTGCTTGCCTGCATGTAGTTTCCTACTGCAACGTCCATCTTTCCATCCTTGTCAAAATCAGCGCAGGCCATTGTCTGCGTGTGCTTGCCCTCTCCGAATCTCATGAACTGCGAAAATGTTCCATCTCCATTATTTAGATACATATAATTTTGCTGGAAGTCTGTTCCCACGGCCAAGTCCATCTTGCCATCATTGTTGAAGTCGCAAGGAGCCAGGGCTGTTGTGTGCAGTGCTGTCCCGAACATCTTTTGTGTCGTGAACGTCCCATTCTTGTCATTTGTCAGCAGAAGGTTATCCTTGACATCAATTCCTAAGACAATATCATTCCATCCATCTCCATTAAAATCAGCTATTGCCATAGCTTTCAGAGGAAGATTTTCTGAGATAGCAACTTCTTTGAATGTGCCATCTTTGTTATTAATGTAAACCCTTGAAGGCTGCTGATAGTTTCCCTGAACTAAATCCTGATATCCATCGTTATTCATATCAGCCCAAAGCACTTTTACAGCGTTTGTGTCTCCAAACTGCGGGATTTTGTTGAATGCAAGATTCTTATTCTCAAACAAGTAGCTTTGCCTTTGATAGTTTGCCACAGCCACATCATTGCTCCCATCCTTGTTGTAATCAGCTATCGCAACATCATAAATGTGATCTTGGACATATATCAGATTCTTATCAAATTGCAATGTTTTAAGCTCTACTTTTGCAGGCTTTTCAACTACAGGAGGCTTGGCTTCGGTTGAAGGTGTTTGAGGCGTCTGCTGTGCAGGCGGAAGCGCTGCAGGCTTTGCTAAATTATTCTCATTGTTAGTTTCTGTCCCGAAAAGCTTTGGCTTCAGAACAATAAGAACCCCGATTATTACTATCATCACAACTAAAGCTATCTGTATCTTTTTCATGCTCACACCTTTTTTCTCGGACATTCTACCCCTTAGCTGTTCTTGTAAACAACTGCCTCCTTCCCGAATTTTCCAATCGCAATATCCAATTTATTATCACTATTAATATCAAGCAATCCTATGTTTGTGTTGTAATCTTTGTCACCTAATCTAACTGGAATGAAATTTGTTTTGTTGTTGATATAGATTGTATTGTAGCTGTTGTAGTTGGCAAGCACTATGTCAGCGTATCCGTCGCCATTTAAATCGCCTGCTGCAATATCAACACTGAAATCCTTCCCATCCAATTCTGTGGGCACAAATGTCTTGTTTTTATAATTGAAAAAAATGATGCTTGGCTGGTCGTAATTAGCAACCGCAATATCAACAAACCCATCATTATTGAAGTCAGCTGTTGTTATTGCTCTTGTCTTTAATCCAAGACCGCTTATGTCAACAGGATTTTCAAATATTGCCTTGTACGCTGTTCCCCTGTTGAGATATACTAAAATTCCATCATTATATGTTGCTTCTATCAAATCAGGATAGCCATCATTATTTAAATCAGCCCAAGCCAATGCAGTCGATTTTTTCTTATCAAACTGCTGGTTTCTTATGAAGCTCTCGCCTTTATCATTTATGAAAATGTAGCCGTATTCTTTGTCTCTGACCATCGCCAGGTCAGGATATCCGTCTTTGTTGTAATCACCCCATGCAACAGCCTTGACTTCGGGGTTGTTGACATCTATGAAATTAAATTCATCTCTAATGTTAAACTCCTCTCTTTTATTATTGATCAGCAGCTTGTTCCAGTCGGAAGTCCTGCCAAAAGCGCAGTCAACAAAGCCGTCTTTATTGAAATCTATGCAATCGAAAGAAGTTACAGATCTTGGCGCAGGAAAGTCCTTTAAAGTCA
Organism: uncultured archaeon; assembly: GCA_903907555.1. Classification (GTDB taxonomy): domain Archaea; phylum Nanobdellota; class Nanobdellia; order Woesearchaeales; family CAIVOO01; genus CAIVOO01. The sequence goes on from CAIVOO010000033.1 coordinate 11,111, forward strand.
ATGTTCCATCCCCATTGTTAAAGTATATGTAGCTTTGAGCATCAATATTTGTATAAACTATGTCTTTCCTGCTGTCGCCATTCATGTCAAAAATTTTCAGGATTCCGCTGTCCGAGCCTTTAAGCTTGATAGTTTCTGTAAAAAAAGGAATTTTCACGGTCTCAACAGTCTTATCTTCTGTTGCAGGATGTGTAATTTTCTGTTCTGCCTGCGTTGCCGCAGTCTCTGGCTGAGCAGCTGCTGTTTCATTATCAGGCAATGCCTGTTTCTGTTCTTCTCCTCCAAAGAAAATTTTTGATGCAGAGAATATTAGAACAAACAGTATGATTGCAAATACAGCTCCGTATACGAAATAATGCCTCTTTTCCGAAACTTCATTAGTTTTTTCTGCCAGCTTTCTCACCCCTAAATTAATACCTCCTTTTAGCCGTGTTTCTAATTTATAAACTTTGCGTATAGACTTGTAAAGTTGGGAAGATTCAGCATCGAAAGCAATATAAACAGACATTCGCTGGTATGATTATGAAAAAGGAAAATTTGTTTTTTCTTGTTTTGCTGCTTGCAATATTAGCCGTTCGCATTGCCTTGTTTGTGCTTCCAGAATCCCATTTAAGGATTGGAGGAGTAGTAATACATCACTTTTGGATAGGCGTTCTGCTTTTGATTGCGAGCCTTCTGTTTTTGAAAAGATTTGAGAGAATCAAGTTTTTCTCGACAGCAATTGCAGTTGGCTGGATTGTTGATGAGGCAGTTTATCTTCTGTTTGGCGGAGGCTTGAGGAAGGAGTATTTTCAGCTTCCTTCTGTGCTTGGCATGCTGCTGCTCTTGCCAGTGGTTTATTTCTTTAGGGCAAGGATACTGAAAGTTCTTATAAAAAGATAAAGCAGGGCTTCATATCCACATAATTTAAAAAGGGTGATTTATTCTAGAATGATATGGTAATATGCTTGATAGCCCTTCCAATATTTGCAATACTTGGCATATTTAGCTTGAAGTACAGGCAATTGGCATGGGAGGCATTCCACTGCCTTTTCAAGACAGTCCAGCTCAAGCCCTGCGACACAGGAATTGACCAGCGCATAAAGAGCAAGTACACTGCAAAGCTTATGTGGTGGCCTGGCTTGGCAAGAGCGTTCTACAAGTATTTTGCAGTGCTGTCATGGATTTTTGTAATACTCATGCTAGTAAGCACATATTTTACAGGAGTGGGTGTCTATAATTATGAAAAATACGGCAATTGCAACGGGCCTGATAGCAATGCATTCTGCATATTCAATGTTGTAAAGCCGAATCAGGAAGAATGTTCTGCTACAGGCGTGAAACAGACATTGTATCCTGACAAGGTTAAAATTGAAGGATATCCTGTAAGAGGAGATCCTAATGCAAAATTAACAATAGTTGAATACGGATGCTTCAGCTGTCCTTACACAAAAGAAGCAGAGCCAGTTGTCAGGCAGATACTGCAGGATTACCATGATGTTAATTTAGTATATCATGATGTTCCATTGTCAATACATAAATACAGCATAGAGGCTGCAGAGGCAGCATTATGCGCAAAAGACCAGGATAAATATTGGGCATATCACGACATATTGTTTGACAAGCAGAATTTGCTGAACGATACTGTATTCTACGATTTCGCCCAAGAGCTAAACCTTAATGTGACGCAATTCAAGGAATGTTATAGCACAAAGAAATATGAAGCTGAAATAAACCAATCTTATGCCAATGCATTGGATGTTGGCATTTATGGAACACCGACATTTTTCATAAAGCAGGCAAACCTTGTCGGTCCGCAGAAATACAAGACATTCAAGGCAATCATAGAGGACAACTTAGGATGAAAGCGTTTAAAATCTCTCGTTCGCATGCTCCAACCGCAAAAAATCAGAATGGAGCACCAAAAGTGCAGTCTTCCGATACGAATATTTGCTCTCTGGCCATAAATGGCGAGATTTTAAACGGTGCAAAATGAACATAGAAAAAATCAGGAAAGATTTTCCAATACTTAACGAGAAGAAAGCTCCAATTTATTTTGACAACGCCTGCATGACTTTAAAGCCTGTGCAAGTGATTAACAAGATGAACGAGTATTATGAGCAGTATCCTGCGTGTGGCGGAAGAAGCCATCACAGGCTGGCGGAAAAAGTTACTGAAGAAACTATGAAAGCGAGGAAGGAAATCGCCAACTTCTTCAATGCAAAAAATGAGCGAGAGATAATATTCACAAGAAATACAACTGAAGGAATAAATCTTGTTGCCAATTCCATAAGATGGAATAAAGGAGACATAATTCTTACATCAGACAAAGAGCATAATTCTAACTTGATACCTTGGATTGTTGCAAAAAACAGGGGATTGAGGCATGAGATTTTCAAGTTCAATGATGTTGAAGATTTCAAGAAGAAAATTAAGGGTGTAAGATTGGTTTCAATCGTCCACACATCAAATGTTGACGGCTCATCCAATAATGTTCATGAAATGATAAAGATTGCGCATGAGAACAATGCTTCGGTTTTGCTCGATGCAGCGCAGTCAGCCCCGCACAAGAGTGTGGATGTAAGAAAATTAGATGTTGACTTCATGGTTGCATCAGGGCACAAGATGCTAGGGCCTTCAGGAATGGGGGTATTGTATGGAAAGATGCATCTGCTTGAAGAGCTGAATCAGTTCCTTGTTGGCGGGGATACTGTCAAAAATTCTCATTATCACACATTTGAGCCTGAAGACATTCCAGAAAGATTTGAGGCAGGGCTTCAGAATTACGCAGGAATGATTGGCTTTGCAGAAGCAGTCAGGTATCTCAAGAAAGTCGGGCTGAAAGATATTGAAGAGCATGAATTGAAATTGAATGCACAGCTGACAGACGCATTCAACAATTTGGGAATAACAATCCTCGGGCCTAAAGATCCAAAGCTTCGCTCAGGCGTTGTCGGCTTCAACGTTGGGCAGATGAATCCTCACGATGTTGCACTAATGCTCAACACACACAACATAATGATACGCTCAGGCATGCACTGCGTGCATTCATGGTTCAACGCGCACAAGATAAACGGCAGCGCAAGGGCATCATTCTATCTCTACAATACTTCTGAAGAAGTTGAAGAGATGATTAAGAGAATGCGAGAGATTGTGAAGCTAAGATAAAAAAATCAATCTTATTGTTACTACTCTGAAGTTATCATTTTAACGAAAAACTTATAAAGAGAAACCATTTTTCTGTAATAATCAAGATACGAGGTAATCAAAATGGAAGCGACACTTGAACAAAGAGCAAAAATTTTCATTGAAGACCGTATGGCTCCAGCAATGACAGAATCTATTCAAACACAAACATGCCAGACAACAGTGGTTAAGATCATACATGCTGACTGGGGGTATGACCATATTTTCGGTGATTATGGACTTCATGTTGAGGTTCCCATACCTGACGGTAATAGGCCACGCGGCGGCAGAAAGACATTTCTATTCCAAGATGCACAGAAAATAGAACAGCTTATGGAAAGTTTGGGTGCAGCAAACGCCAAAGAATTAGTTGGTAAGCAGGTTGTCGTTTATTTTGATCCAAGATTCGATAGGTATAGCAATCCAGCTGGACTCTCAGCACCAAAGGAGCTTGAGAAATATATTCATCCAACAACCGAATCTGTCAATTGATAATTTAAATTGTTAAGAATTATCAACAAGTTTATTTTCTTTTTTAATTTTTCAAAGAACAATAATATTAATAAAATAAAAAAATCAAGTCTTAAGCTTGCTCACTTCTGTATGGACTTTTGCAAGTACGCTGTCTAAGACGACAAACAGGTTTAGCGGCTTTCGGTCCTCCTGGTTGTCTGCTGTGAAGACTTGCCCGTTGTTCACAAGCTTTACGTTCACTTCATACCTTTCAGAATTCTCTATCTGGTGCACTGGCTTCAAAGTAACGCAGACTTCCTGTATGTTCTTGCAGCATTCCGAATACTTCCTGACGTAGCTGCCAATCATCTTCTTGGCTATTATCATGCTGCCAGGGTCCAGAACTCTAAAACCATTAAGCTTGATATTGCCCCCAAGCTCTATGGGCGTTGTATCAATTTCTGTTGTAGTCATTAATGCCACCTCACAAAATAATTAAGATTTGGATGTTTAAAAATGTTGTGGATTTTTCATTGCATCATGCAATATTTTCTTATCAATGCCTGTTATCTTTAGTCGAAGCGCTTGTTTTATCGTGAACAGTTTCATCTTGGCATTTTTATGGACTTTTAATAGTTTCAAATCAGGTATTTTTGCTATATACATATAGTATGTTATGTCTTTGCCTGGAACTGTGAATGAATACTTGCCAAAGAACTTGTAATTCTTGATTTTACAGTTCAATTCTTCTTTGATTTCCCGTTCTAATGCTTGTTTTGGGCTTTCATTCTTTTCTATGGAGCCGCCGAAGAAGCTCCAGTGCTCGCCATGTTTGCATATTTTTCTTCTGTCTTCAAAAAGAATTTTATCATTGTCTGTGAATATTGCGCCAGAGCATTTAATCTTTTTATTCATATTAATCAAAAATCTTCATCAGCAGTGTATTTCCGACGACTGACACTGAGCTTAATGCCATCGCTGCCCCTGCTATCATTGGATTGAGCAGGAATCCATTGTAATAGAAAAGCACACCTGCCGCGACTGGTATCCCGACTGCATTGTACGCGAATGCCCAGAAAAGATTTTGTTTTATCTTGCGGACTGTTCTCCTGCTAAGGTGTATTGCATTAGCAACGTCACTGAGGTTATTCCTGATAAGGACTATATCTCCTGTTTCTATGGCAACGTCAGTGCCAGAGCCTATTGCTATTCCTAGATTTGCTTTTGCCAGAGCAGGAGCGTCATTAATGCCATCGCCAACCATTGCGACTATCCTGTCATTCTCCTGCAGCTTTCTTATCTCTTGTTCCTTGTTTTCAGGCATGACATCTGCAATTATTTCAGTGATTCCTACCTGCCCTGCAATAGCTTCTGCTGTTTTTCTGTTGTCGCCTGTAAGCATGATAACTCTCATGTTCATCTGCTGCAGTTTCCTTACAGCTTCCTTCGCATTTTCTTTTATTGTGTCGGCAATTGCTATTACCCCGATTACTTTCTTGTTGACTGCAACGCATACAGCTGTCTTTCCCTGTGATTCTAGCTTGTTTACTTCTTCAAGGTTATTTCCTAATCTGATATTTTTTGAAGTCATGAGGTTCTTTGAGCCGACAAGGATTTTATTGTTATTGAAGACAGCATATATCCCATGCCCTGCAATGGCTTGGAAATGTTTTGCTTTCGGAATTGCAATCTGTTTGGATTTTGCTTCTTTTACAATAGCCCCTGCCAGAGGATGTTCAGAGTTTTTCTCAGCTATAGCTGCATAACGGAGAACGTCAGATTTTTTGGAAATGAAAGAAATTATGTCTGTCACTTCAGGCTTTCCTTTGGTAAGGGTTCCTGTCTTGTCAAAAACAACAGTATTTACTTTGTACGCAGCTTCGAGAGCCTCGCCTCCCTTGATAAGTATTCCGTGCTTAGCGCCTTTTCCAGTTCCGACAAGTATTGCTATTGGTGTTGCCAGCCCGAGAGCGCAAGGGCATGATATGATGAGAACAGTGACTGCTATTGAAAGCGAGAACTGAAAGCTCTGGCCTAAAATGAAGTACCATAATAATGAAGATGATAATGCTATTGCCAGAACAAAATACACGAAGTAGTTGGCTACAATATCTGCCAGCCTCTGTATTGGCGCTTTCGAGCTTTGCGCCTCTTCAACAAGTTTTATTATCTGCGCAAGAGCGGTGTGCTCGCCGACCTTTTTAGCCCTGAACCTGAATGCCCCTGACTGGTTTATTGTTCCGCCAGTCACAAAGTCTCCTTTTTTCTTCTCTACTGGCATGCTTTCGCCAGTCAGCATAGATTCATTTACAGATGATGCCCCTTCAACTACGACGCCATCAACAGGTATTTTTTCGCCAGGCTTCACCAGCACTATGTCGCCAATGACCACATCGTCTATAGGAATTTCCACTTCTATCTTGTTTCTGATTACAATGGCTGTTTTAGGCTGCAGCTTCAGGAGCTTTTTCATGGCTTCGGAAGCCTTCCCTTTTGCAATTATCTCAAGCCACTTTCCGAATGTGATGAATGTAAGGACTACTGCAGATGTATCATAATACAGAGGTCCTGATGCGAAAAATGTGTTGTACGCGCTGTAAATGAATGCTGCTGAAGTGCCTATTGCAATCAGCACATCCATGCTTGCATAAAACTCTTTTATCGAATTCCAGGAGCCCTTGTAATATCTCCATCCTGTAATCATCTGAACAGAAGCTGCCAATGCAAACAGTACATAATTTTCGAAAGGAAACGTAATCTTGAATATTTCAGGAAACGAAAGGACAACTATCGGGATGCTTAATAAAAAGCTGAACAAAAGCACATGCTTAAGCCTTGCCAACACAAATTTTTCTTCGATTTCAGTGCTTTCAACTCTTTCTTCTTCCCAAGTCTTGTAGCCTGTCTTTTCTATGGTCTTTCTAATCTGGTATTCGCTTGTAATCGCTGGATCAAAATCAATTATTGCCCTCTCATCAACATACAATTCTTTTTTGATAATGCCTTCAAAATTCAGGGAATTATCTACAATGGCAACACTGCGAGGATTGTTCATATCAATTATTTTAAGCTTAACCTGGCCTTTCGGCTCGTCATTGAAAACCTTGTATCCCATATCTATTATCTTCTTCTCTATGCTTTCCTCATGAAGCTTTGACTCGTCAAAATCCACATTGGCAGTCTCTGTTACAAAATTGACAGTGGCAGATTTAACACAAGGAATCTTTTTGAGAACTCTTTCAATATTCGCTGCGCAGCTCGCGCAGTCCATTCCGCCAATTTTTATCCTCTTTTTCATATCCTCCTCATTCTAAAATTTAAAGTTATATAAATGTTTCCTGTTTTTTAGAATAAGCGAAACAGCTTATAAGACTAATCTGAAACTGGTTGCAAAAGCTTATTAAACATCCTTATATCACATACTGGTATGGATATTAAAGAACTCAAAATCAAATCAAAGAATCTCGAGCCTGTTGTGAGGATTGGCAAGAACGGGATTAATCCTCACATGATTGCAGAGATTGACAGGCAGCTAGACAGAAATGAGCTGATAAAAATCAAGCTTTTGCAGGCATTTGTCTACGAGCATGACAAGAAAGAGACTGCTGTGCTGATTGCAAACGCAACCAATTCCCAGCTTGTTTCGCAGGTTGGCTCGACTATTACTCTGTATAGAAAGAAAACTATTTAAATAGTCTTGAGATATATTATTTAAAAAGAGGATGCTTGATGATAGATGAGATTGATGCAGGAAAAAAACTTCTTAGAGCCGGCTTTATAAAATCCAAGCTTGAAAAGGAATTTATTGCTGTGCAGAAGAAATCAGGCAAATCTTTGAAAGATTACATTGATTCTCTTGATAAAAAAGAAATAATAAAGTATGCAGACCAGGAGTATGCTGAGCACGACAGGCTTGTAAAGCCTATACCAACCGGCTTTCCTTCTCCGTTGGTAACTAATAAAAACCAGACTGTTTGTGTGCGCTTGCATCTGGAAAGCTTTAATCTTTCAATTGAAGAGTTATACTACTGGATACTTCACCATGTTAGGCAGGACTGGAGCTTTTCAAATGTTTACAAGATATCTGATGTTTTCTCTGCAGCAGAGCAGTCTGCATTTTTCGGCACAGCGCAGCAGAGGCTAGGGATACAGCAGGACAGGGCAGCCCAGTATCTGAAATACATCGCTGATATGCTGAAAGCCTTGTTCCAGGTTGTCAGGGAAGCAAGAATACTTGACGAGAGGCTCACTTTCTACAATGATGTGCAGAACGACATAAAAGATAAAAAAATGCTGCTGCAAAATCAGACATAGTGCTTAAAGGAATATGGATTGACATGGTTGAGGGCGGAACTAAGAATCCTGCATCTGTCTACGGAATGTCGCAGCAGGTTGGTTTTGTAACACTGCCTGACCTGTTCTTCAGGACTTATGCAAAAACAACAGAGGATATTGACAGGATGGTCAAGCCCATGCAGTTCAATGAAAAAGTAAAGGAAGTCCTTTCGAGAAAACTCATGCAGTACATCACTTGGAGAGACAAGACATACAGGGAGCTTTCTTCGAGAAAAACATTCACTCTCAAGTACATCAAGCAGCATTATTTGACAATAAGGCTATATCTAAATTGGATAAAGCCTTATTTGAGGAACATAAAGAGAATGATAATGCCTGAAAAGATGTTCCAAGAGCCTGAAATGATAGGCGCATTCGAAACTTCCATGATGGAGCTTGAGTTTTTGGCGCACAGGGCTCCTGTGAAAAGTAAAATCCATCACGTAATAGTTGCAAGCTTTGACTACAGGACAATACCCCAGATGAGCTATACTACTAGTGAAGGTTATCAGCAGAGAGGCCCCATACATATAGGAAAAGTTGTAATCAACCTGAGAGGCTACCTTTGGACTAAGGAGCAAATCGCAGCTTACAGAAAGATGAAGGAGGAGGAAGACTTGGAGCTTCTTGCAAGCATTGACGAAACAGTTAAGCAGACGCTTGAATCATTGGGTGATGATTTAAAAAAATATTTGGAAGAAAGCGGGGAAATTTTCAAAAAAGAAGAGCCTAAAAAAGAGGAGAAGAGAAGGTCCCCAAGCATATTTGAGCCGTTCACTTCAATCGCAAAAGGTTTCGGCGAGATGGGCTCTGCATTTATACCTGAAGGCATACTGACAAGAGTTGAGAACAGGGGCAAGCCTACGAAAGAGATGGAGGACTACGAATTTGACCAAGAGCTGAGCGGTGCAGAAGGATCTTTTGTGGCGGTATTCTATAACATATACAAGAATTTAAAGAAATCACACGGCTATCTTTCTTGGTAATTATATCTCAACTATTTGCCCATCGCGTTCTTCAAAAGACCTTGCCTGGAACTTGTAAACCTGTGCAGTCGTGCTCATCCATGCGTCCATTGTGAGCCCAGCCTCCTGGCACACATATCTTAGAAATCTTTCAACATCCCAAAAATATTTCAGCGGAACGTCTGGAAGCGAAATTGCGGAATAGACTCCTGAGCGAACCATGATTCCGTCAACGCCAATCCTTATCAGCTTGAAATAATCCTGCGGATTCATCACGCGCAATAATTGAGGTGTTGTTATGACAGCAACTTTTATCCTTATGTTAGGAATCTCTTCTTTCGTCAATGAAGGGCAGCTTTTGTTTTCAAAGGCAGCAGCCCTTGCAGCCTTTACAATACCCCTGTACAACGGATAAGTTGGATCTGCGTAGCCCAAGCACTGCCTTGCCTCATTCTCTCCCTTTATTATCTGCACAAAAACACCATGGTTCTCTGCAAACTCCTCCTTGTAAGAATCAAGATTCAATCCTTCGTTAGAGAAAAATGTCTCAATAGCGTGCCTTGCCAGCGCAACAAGTCTCTTTCCCTGCTCTAGA
>CAIVOO010000034.1 GCA_903907555.1 uncultured archaeon
GCATACCTTAACGACAAGAGGATACATGTTTCTAAAGTTTCTGATATCACACGTTCGTATATCGCAGGGCCGATAAAAGTTACGGAATTGATAGAGCCGATAATGAAAGTAAATAAAATCGGCTACAGGATATTTGGCTCTTCCGAGCTGGACTATGCAAATGTTGCCTGCGGAAGGATAGATGCGCGCCTGAAGCCGAGCTCTATGAAAATCTGGGACTTCGCAGCAGGATGCCTGCTCATCGAGGAAGCCGGCGGAAAAATCACAGACATTGAAGGTGACAAATGGACTCTGGAATCCAAACAGATAATTGCAAGTAACGGCAAACTGCATAACAAAATATTAGATTTGATTAATCCTAAGAAAGTATTGAGATTGAATTAAAAATCATAATTGTCATCTTAAGTAGCAAACTATATATATCTTACAAATTATTCTTCTCGCATGGAATTCATAAGCCATGCTGTAAAAGATATTTCTCAATTAAGGGATATATGTAAAGATGGTTACATCAAAGCTACTGAAAACTTGATTCAGGAAGGAAAATTCTTGACTGAATTTGCTTATGATTATGTGGGAGATGCTTATGTTGGTTACTCGTCTCATGTTATGTGTTCGTTAGGATTGGGGTATATACATAAAGGATGTCCTGCAGCGATACTTTTCAAAACAGATGTTATCAGTCGGAAATCTATACTTTATGTCAAACCTTACAAATATGAATTTTTTCTGGGTATTGCAAAAATACTTAGGGATGAACAAATAAAAGGCATAATTGATTGGAAACAGATTATTGATGCTGAAAAATCCTACGAACGCAAAGGATTTCCCCCATTTAAGGAATACATGCAGTTCTTCCTGAATCTTCCTGAGGAACCATGTTATAAGAACGCCAGCTACGATAAGGTTTGGGGTCCTTCTGTTTATTCAGAATCATTCATAAAAATAATCATCCCTAAACTAAAGAAATCTAAGATAGATTCAGTTAAATCTAAAATAGAAACAATCAGGGGAAATGAAATCAAAACCTTTATTGACAAAGCAGATAATGAGCTTTTGCCATGCGAGATTTTACTCGACGACGAAATATCTTTAGACAAAGCATATGGATTTGCAGTTAAAAAAGAACACAGTGATAAAGTTAGCTTTTTATCAAGATATAATAAACCAATTATTTTTGTTTAGATTTATTCCTTCCCCATATTCATCTTCTGGAATACAAGTAGGTCTTCTGTTGTGAGTTTCTTTCTAGTCTTTATCTTTTCCTCGACAACTTCTTCTTTTGACTTTAGTATCTTGTTTATTTCGTCTTCTTTCTTTCTCTTCTTTTCCTGCCTTTCTTCGCCTAGCTTGTCTGCTATAGGGCCTATTTCCATGAGTTTCGCATTGAGCTGGTCGCTGATTTCGCCGAATTTCTTTTTCAATTCGAGATATTTCTCGAACGCCTCTTTCTCTTTAGAACCGACATCATCGAGCTTCTTGAATTCGTCAAGAAGAGCCTCATGCTTCACCTGGCTTGACTCTGCTGCTGTCTGCACCTCATTATGCGCCTTGTCAGATTCCTTTCGCAGTTCATCAAGCTCCCTTGTGACGCCTCTCATCTTCTGGGAGATGTCAACAAGCCCCTTGCTTTCCTTTAGATGCTTTCTTTTCTCGTTGATAAGCTTCATGAGCTGCTTTTCCTTTTCGAAAGACATCACTTCTGTCTCTATCTTGCGCTCAATCATGCTTATTTCCTTTAGAAGCTGCTCTGGATTTGATTGAATGTTAAGTTTCTTGGCAAGAGTCTCCCTTTCAATTTTAAGGTTCTTGAGCTCTTCTATCTTCTTCTTTATCTGCTCATTGAACTCCTGTCTTTTGTTCTTTGATTCCTTGACGTGAGAAGTAAATTCATTCCTTGTTCGCTTATCTTCTTTTATAGTATTGATAAGCTCGGAAAGCTTCTGCTTGAGATGCTGCTTTTCCTGAAAGAAGGATTCTTTTTCAGAATTAATTTTATTTAAAGTAGCCTTTAGGTCAGCTATTTCCTTCTTAAGTTCATCATACCTTTTTATTAGTTGTTCCTTTTCTTCTTCCATCTTCCGCGTTGTTCAGCCAATCTAAGTTAAATAAGGCAACCAAATTTTAATAAAAAAATTTCGGTTTTCGGTTTATCCGAACAGTGAACCGAGTCCTGCTGCAGCCTGCTCTTCAGAGACTTTCTCTTCTTTAGGCTTGGCTTCTGCCTTCTTCTCTGGAGCTGCGCCAACTGCTGGAGCTGCTGCTACTGGAGCTGCAACTGCTGCTTTTTCAATGGCTTTCTCAATGTCAACCCCATCAAGAGCTGCGCACAGTGCCTTCACTCTGGCTTCGTCGACCTTGACGCCTGCTGCCTCAAGAACTTTCTTGACTGCTGCTTCGTCAATCTTGTGTCCTGCCTTGTGCAATAACATTGCTGCGTATACGTATTCCATTTTTATTCCTCCTAAGCGTGATGCTTATACCTTCAAGTCTTTTTTCAGGCTTGAAGCTTGGGCGCTCGCTTTCGCCAGCAGCTGGTCGATGACATCCTTTTCGAGGACTGCGCCTTCGATTGCAACTGCTCTGGCATCCCTGAACGCCTTGATTATGAGTATTTCCCTGTTCTCCTTTGTCGGATATGCAGATTCGATAGAAAGATTGAATGCCCATCTCGCTGCCTTCTCTATGTTTGCGACATAAGCTGATTCATCTATTGCAAGCGTTTCCTGCGTGAACACGAATCCGTTTTCATAGACTGCAACAAGATTCATTCCAACTTCGAAAGGCTGGATGCCCATCTTTGTGAGCAAGCCTGCGATTTTTTCCTTTATCGGCTCGCCTTTCCTTGCTGCCATGAAATCCTGCTTGATTGCGATTTTTCCCTGCTCGACTCCTGCCTTTACTCCGAGCGATGAGAATTCTGAAATCATAGGACCTGGAGTGAATGGAGTTGGTCCTGCCGGCAATATCAAGTCTCTTGGAGCTATCTGCCCTGGCTTTGCCGGTGCAGGCGACTTGTTCTTCTGTATTGTCTTGTAAAGCTTGAACGGATTTTCTGAAGTGAATATCAGCGCAGGCTCCCCTCCGAGATATTTTTCGAGCTCTGCGAGATTCGGCTTTGTTGCTTTCAATGCTTCGAGCGCTAATTTTATCAGCCTCTTCTTTGCCATTAAAATCTCTGCCTTGTCCCTTAATTTCCTTCTCATGTCCTGAGAAGTGCTTCCTGGAAGCTCCTGCATATTTATTATTCCGATGATTGGATATTTTTTTATGTAGCCCTCTATCTGTTTCACGACGTCCTTTTTCCATTGAGGTACTTTTGTCTTTGCCATTTTACAGCTTCACCGGCGCGCTCATAGTCATCTTTAGGAATGTGTTTCTTATGTTGCTCACTCCATTCGGAAGGTGCGCAAGTATCTGCTTGTATATTTCTACAACATTTCCTGCTATATCTTCGTCCTTGAGATTGTCCTTTCCAACACCCAGCTGGAGTATTGGAGATGTCTTGACTGAAATCCTGATTGTGTTTTTTAGTTTGTCAACCAATGGTTTTAATGGAGTCTTTGGAGCGACAACGCATCCTGCCTTTGGATTCGGCATCTTTCCTCTCGGACCGAATGTCCTACCGAAAGCTGCTGCAATCTTTGTCATGAGATTTGCCTGCGCGATAAAGAAATCATACTGGTCTGCAAGCTTCTTTGCAAGCTTCTTGTCCTGAACGTATTTGTCGAACTCTTCTAACTGCACATAACCGTCGCAGGAAACCTTTGCGTCATCAATCATCTCTCCGCCGATCAATGCGCAGACCTTGATTTGCTTTCCAGTCTTTGTAGGATATGCCATGAAAAAGTCTAATTGCTGCTCTTGCTTCTTCAAGTCCAAATCCTTGAAATTGAGAATGAGGTCAAAATTCTGGCTGAAGTTTCTCTTCTTGCCTTTTTCTCTAAGCTCTTTGATAGCTTTCAAAACTGATTCTTTGTCAACTGCCATTTATGTGCCCTCCTATCAGCCCTTCTGGGCAATAGTTAACGGGTTTTATTCATAGAGC
>CAIVOO010000035.1 GCA_903907555.1 uncultured archaeon
CACCAACCTGGAGACAGGTTGGTGTTCTTATTTATATTACTTATGTTTTATCAGAAGCCCAATATCCTTCGCTATCTAATCTTGCTGCGATGGTGGGTGGTAGGGCATAGGAAAGACGTTCAGCGCTACTTCAGATTCCCTCCCTGAATTATTGATAAAAAAATAATTAGTTTATTGTGTCTAGCTTGAATTCGTTGAGTTGTTTGACGAGTTAGTCGAAGAATTCGTGTTTACAACTGGAGCAGCAACTGGAACTGGCTTCACAACAATTGGAGCTATGTTTACATAATGTATTGTTGCATTATAATCATCGCCCACAGGCTCTTTATGCAGCAGGGTATGCTCATAGTAATATACAGAATCCCTGTCTCCTCGCAGTTCGCTCAAGTTTGCCTTGACGACAGAAACACATCCCAATATCAAAACAGCTATAAGAACAGATACTATTGCGTAGCTCACCTTCTCCACTTTGCTCACCCCTCAGCGAAAATTTTTACTTTAGCTTGTTGCCGCAGTTCTTGCAGAACTTCACTCCGCTCTCGACTTCGCTTCCGCAGCCATAGCAGACTCTTATCTTGTCGTCGTCATCGACTTCGACAGATCTTTTCTTCTTAATGTCTGCTCCGCAGTCGTGGCAGAAGTTGTCTTCCCTGCGAACAGTCTCGTCGCATTCAGGGCAGGCAGGCTGGTCAAGCTCTTCCCCGCAGTTCCTGCAGTGCAAATCATCCTCATGCACTGGGCTCTTGCACTTGTCACACTTTGTCATGACAGAAACAATATGCTAGAATTATATAAATATTGTGTCGTCAACGATTGAGGACTATTGAAATCTGTTTTAAATCCTGTATATTGGCTCGGAGGCTGAAGGCTGTGGTTTAAAAAGTAACGGATGCGGGTGGTATATTCTCTCAACAAGAAGCTCGCCGTTTTCAAGCCCCCTTGCCAGTATTGCAGCTTTGTCTTTTATTTTTTTCATCTTTCTGTAAACGTTTGGGACATTGTTTTTATCGGTGAATAAGCACTCCATTGTTTCGCTTCCTCGTTCAAGCACAAATTTGCAGCTTTCAAAATATTCAAAGTTCGGTTGCTCCCCGCCGAATTCGTCAGGCTGCATGCCTGTAAATTCCTTGAACTTCTCAAATTTAATCGATTTTACTGTCACGTTGTCTACAAGCTTCAAAAACTTGCTTCTTTCATGATTTTTCGGATCGTATTTAAGCTCGTCAAGAGAATTGATGAAATCCACTGGAATCCCGTAATTTCTTTCAACAGGCGTTTCACACCTTGAAATCTTTCCTCCTATGTAGCTGTATTCAGGGATTTCACAAAACCTTCCTGTCTCTTTTCTGAATTCATCAGATGTTTTGTAAGCTTTTTCAAAAATTTCATGTCCTGCAATTGCTGCTCCTGCACTAACAACCCCTGCTCCTGTGAGAAGCCAGCTGAATTCCCAGTCAGTTATCATCTTGTAAGCGGATAATGCCAGTGCAGAAATCCCGCCAACTTCAAGAAGCGCGCCTTGTGCTGCTTTCTTTATCAAAAAATTCCTTCTAAACCTGTCGGTAACATTATCCCTTTCTACGATATAGTCTAAGGTTAATATTGATGATTCTGTCATGTTATTCACATAGTCAGTAATGTTAGAATAATAGATAAATTTTAATGTCTGTTTTTTTACGAAAAATAGCTTTTTATATTGATTTTATGATTTTTAGTAAAAGTTATATGAATTTACAGGGCTTTTTATACTTCTATATATCCGCCTTTCTGCAGTTCCCAAAGCTCTCTATAGATTCCTTTCTTCCTGATGAGGTTGTTGTGCTTGCCCATCTCCACAATCTTTCCTTTATCTAGTACTACTATAATGTCTGAATTCATTATTGTTGATAATCTGTGCGCGATTATTATGACAGTCTTGCCTTCCATAAGCTGTTCCAATGATGTCCTTATGTCATTCTCTGTCTTTGAATCCAATGAGGATGTTGCTTCGTCCAGCACCAGGACTTTCTTGTTCGCAAGTATTGCCCTTGCTATTGAGACTCTCTGTTTCTCCCCGCCTGACAGCTTGACTCCTCTCTCTCCGACTATTGTATTCTCTTTTTCTGGCATGGCGCTGATTAGCTTGTCAAGATGTGCAAATTTTATTGCCTGAAACACTTCTTCCTTTGTCGCATGCGGGTTTGAGAATGCTATGTTGCTGTAGATTGTGTCGTCAAAAAGCACGCATTCCTGCGGGACTATGCTCATTTCTTCCCTTAAAAATTCCTGGTTGAAGTCCTTGACATTCCTTCCATCAATGATTATCTCGCCGTCATTTACATCATAAAGCCTGTACAATAGCTTAACCAGAGTTGATTTTCCAGAGCCGGAATGCCCGACAAGCGCAACTTTCATCTTTGGCTCTATTGTAAGATTGAACTTGTCAAATATCTTTCTCTTCTTGTAGCTGAAGCTGATGTTCTTGAATTCTATCCTTCCGTTCCTTATCTTAGTATCAGCAACATTAGGCTTGTCTTTTATGTCGTTCTCTATCTTTGAGTACTGGAACAATGATTCGAAATCAGCCATTGTGTTGTAGAACTCCCTGATTCCCCAGACGAACCTGTGCAGGTTGGTTGTCAGCGAGCTGAATACAGTGAATATGAAAACTATTGTTCCCAGGCTCATCTGCCCATTAAGGAATTTCAAGAACGGGAAGTATATTATGAAGAAAAGACCAAATCCAAGTATTATGGCTTGTCCGCCTTCGAGCCATCTGTAATAGTTCCAGTGCCTGACCATGAAATTCTTTGTTTTTGTGGATATGCCGTCAAACCTGTGCTTTATGAAAAGCTCTTTTCCAAAATACTTTATTGACTCGATATTTGTGATGAAGTCTCCTATGTTCGCCTTTTCAAAGTCTTCCTGGTCGTTTGCATCCTTGTTGGCCTTCTTCTTGAGATTGTTTATTATCACGCTGTAAGTAATGAATAATGCAACTGTGATTGCCAGAATTCCTGCTGAAAGAAGGTCAAAATATATTATTGATGTGGCAGCTATTATGAATTGGAAGATGGTCGGGGCGAAATTCATTATGACAGTGTCATTCATCCTTTCTATAGCCCTTCCTCCCCTTACCAATCGCGATATTAATGAGCCTGTCCTGTGCGATGTGTGGAAACTGTAAGAAAGCCCGATTATGTGGTTGAAGAATCTTCTCTTCAAGTCGTAAATCATGTCTGCATCAAGATGATTCAGGAAATTCAGGTAAAGCCAGGACATAATAGACTGGAACAGCACTAACGCAAGGTATACAACCGCAACCAGCAGTGCTATCTTGGTGAAGCTGTCAAAGACTACTTTCCCGTCGACAAAATCCGTTCCCTTGTCAACTATTATCTTGAAAAGGTACTTGTTCGCGATATAGCTTGCTTCAGAGAGCAGCACTACAAGTAGCAAAAGCAGAGCAACCCACTTATACTTCTTCAGGAAGCTCCAGTATATCTTGAAATTATACTTGAAGTTGATAGTCTCTGGTCTTTCTACCATATGTTATGATTTTTTTGATTATTTATAAGTGTTTTCCATAAGATTATTATAGCCGGAATTTTTCTGGATTCACTCTAGGATGGTTATGATTGTTGAGAAGGATGGTACAGTATGGTATGAGAAAGGGCAAGACTTTTATTTAGATGCAAAAAGAATCTGTTGGGATGTAATAATATATACCAAGACTAAGATAGTTGCTGTTGAAAAAAATTCTAAGGTAAGCGCAGAATATGCTTCTGAACAAAACAGATGGAGGCTGTCAGGCGATTCCGGAGTATTCCAGCTGAGGCTTGAAAGGGTGAAATCCCCAGAAGGCAATAAGGATCCTGATTTAATAGATATAATAGACTCTTTAGAACATGGGAGGGATTGATGGCAATAAATGAAATAGTCGATTATTTGAAGAATACTAAGTATAAGCACGCTGTTACCTTGGGAATGAATCTGCCCATGGCTGTATTAGCAGCAGGCATCGGTATTGAAGCATATGTGTTGGATGATAATATTACTCTGTTGGTAAGCGCTCTTGTCGGCAGTGCAAACCTTACAGGAGCATTGGCTGCTGAAGCAATGTTCTACATTAATTATGTTAGGAAAAAGGATTATTGCATTTAATGCAGCCACTTTCTCAAAATTTTCAGGTATCTCGGCTCTTCCAGCCCGAAATGCAGAAGCACTGTGTCGTCAAGAGCAGGCGCGTATTTTCCTGCAAAGCGTATCTTTTCATGCAGTGTCTTGTCCTCGATCATGTAAGGGCCTTCAGTAATATTCCAATTGAATGGGATGTTCTGATGCACAGCCATGTAAACCTCTGCTACGCGCAATTGCAAGTCATCATGAAGCTTTGCTCTAGGAGAATCATGCCCTTCAATACCATAATATCTGCTTGGCGTAGTGCCAAAGTGAAGCTTTACTGCATTTGAAAAGATGGCATCAGGCCTTTGTGATGCGACTGAAAGCCCAATCCTTATTTCAGAATCATCTAATCCAGTGGGCAAGTAATATTCCCTGCCTTTTACAACAACAGGCTCTGCTTCAGCCTTGTCGAGATCAATATAGCTTATTGTTTCATTGTCCAGCGCCTGGCCCAATCCAATCTTCCTGAGATTTTCCTCTAACAGTCCATTTGCAGATTCAATGATTATGCATTTAGTATTATGCGCTTGAAGATAATTTGCAACCTGTGTTATCAGCTTTGCAGAAGTCCTGAAAGGCTTGTCAACTCCATGAGGTGTTGGCAGGTTAACCTTGACGTACGCCTTCCTGTTATTTTTGCAGGCATAACCAAGCCCTGCTGAGTCAAACCACTTTAACAACTCATTCTCATTTTGCAGTTCTGTTACAGTATGCATTTTAATCCACAGTAAATAATACAGAATCATGCCCAACATCAAACAATCCCAGCCTTGCGCCTGCATCCAGCCAGCCATGGGCATAATTCAGGCAGGCGAATGCGTTCACAAAGTCTTTCTTTGTGTAGAAATGCTTGGCATCATCATAATATCTTTGAGCCATATCTAAGAAGTCTTCTGCTGATTTCTTGAAATTTATCTTTCCTTCTTCAACTATCTTGACTTTCAACAAAGCCCTGCCTGTCACGTCGAAGTAATGCTGCAGTTTCTCTTCAGTAACCTGTTTCATGACTGACAATTAAGGTATTTTCTTTATATGCTTTTCGCCAAAATCAGTTTCAGTCAGTCAAATATGAGAGAATTTCTTCAACAACCTGTTTTTCAGTTTTTTTATCTGTTATGATGTTGATTCCGTAATCAAATTTGGAAACTAATCCATAGACTGCCTTGGCAGCATCTTCTCCATAAACCTTTTTTCTGTTTTTGTCTCTTTCAATGCATGTTTTCAAGGATGTCTTTAATGTGAATATGTATCCTTTGAACGGAAGATTCTTCTCAAGGTGCTTAATCTGCTCTTTGAAATAGAAACATTATCTGATCTTAAAAGTTTGACTATTGAAGATTGCCTAACTTTGTTAGGTTTACAACAAGGCACTCAATATTCAAATGCAGATATCAAAAAACGATTTAATGAACTTGCTAAACAATGCCA
>CAIVOO010000036.1 GCA_903907555.1 uncultured archaeon
ATCACATCTGTTTCCCCATCATTCTGTGGGATTAGTTTATGAAGTTCTCTAGAGAATATTGTTGAGTCTTCGGTTGCCTTTTTCAATTCATCATCCAACGCAACTGCCAGTTCTGCCCTAAGCTGCTGCAACGTCTTTAATTCACCCGCGTACAGCATTGTGACAGGGCAATAATCATCATTTAACTGCACCTGTTTAATCTCTGGATTTGATATCATTTCATCCGCCCTTCCCTGTATTGATTATCAGAGCTTTCTTTTTCGGATCAACCAGCCCTTGGTCATGCCTGTACATGTACAATGCAAGCCCTGCTGCGCCTGACGGCTCTGTGTTTACAAATTTTCTGAGGATTTCGTAAGCTCCGCGTATGTATTCTTCAGGGACGCTATGGACTCCTGTAGAATTTCCTGTAACATCAAATGATTTTAATCCTTGGATATCATTCTTATCGAAATAGACAAACGGGTTGAACGCTTTGGTTAATTTGTCAGCATCGCTTGTCCTTCTTCTTCTAGGTTCTGCTCCAAGAACATTTACATCTTTCACATGCATTGGATCGACTTTAAGTCTTGGGTCTCTTTTTCCATCAACTTCATTCTCCAAAGTAATCTCCTGCCATGTGAGATAATTTGCAAATATCATCCCAGAGCCGTATGGAACATAGATGTCATCAGCTCCTGTATTCAGGGATTCATGCACATGCCAGTCATAAAATATCTTCTGGGGATTGAATGCGACGAGTGAAGTCAAGTCGACCCCATTCCTATTATTAGTAATCTGCTTTATTAGCTCAGGAGTTAGGCATTTATTATGCAAATCAGCAATATAGACATCTGCATGCAATTTAGAAAGTTCATCTAAATGCGGGCATTTTAAGTCAGCCAATATTTTTATTGGCGGGCAATTGTATTTATTCAGCATGCTTGCCAAGGCTTTTCCATTGTTGCCTGAAGTTATGATTGTAAGTCTTGGAACTAATTTGCCTTCGATAGCTGTTCCATTAGCCAGAAGCAGCCTTCCATATGTTCTATAGCGCGTGGTGTTATCCCAGGCAGGCCTGTCTTTTATTGTATGCGTCGGATTTACTGATTCATCTTTCACAGAAACAGTGCCGTATCCATACTCGCTTAAGCCAATATCAATTGTCGGCGTAGGATTCCATTCAGGATTCTGCGGGTCATTGTCGCTAAAAAAAGGAATGCCTTCTGCCCACATCTCAGCGAGCTCTCTTGTCATATATTTCGGATATTCAATTTCCTTTACTATTATTTTGTCCATTTTATGTATAAAATATGTAGTAACTATGTAGTGGTAATGAATAACTAATATATAAAGCTTTCGTTTTGTAACCACTTTAGAATAGATAAAAAAGCAAGTTTTATATACGAAATATGCAGAAAACTTTCGGGGTGATTTGATGAGCGAATTAGAACCATTGTATTCTGGCACAAAACCTATGAAAGTAGCGGGATTCATGTCCGGCTCTGGCACCAATCTGGTGAAGCTGATAGAGAACCAGGGAGCATACGAAATAAGCATGATATTTACTGACAATCCTAAATCAAAAGCAACAGAGATCAGCCTTAAATATAAAATCCCTCTAATATCAGATGACATAAAAGAATTCTATGAAGCATCGCACCTTCCCATGAATGACATGGAGCACAGGAAGACTTATGACCTGCCTACAAGAATATTTCTCGAAGTAAAGAATATCCATGCAATCGCATTGGCAGGCTATGACTGGGTTGTGACTAATGTATTATTAGATAGGCTATGCGTTAACATTCATCCAGGAGACTTGCGAGTCTTCAAGGAGAATGGAAAGAGGAAATATATCGGCTTAGGCTGGGTTCCGTCGGCAAAAGCGATACTTGCCGGCGAGAAGAATGTCTACACCTCCTGCCATCTCGTGACACCTGGCTTGGACGAAGGTCCTTTGTTGATGGTTTCTGCACCACAGAGAGTCATCATACCGGCAGGAGTGAGAAGAGAAGACTTGCTTGAAGGCAAGACATTAAAAGAAATAATCAAGAATCCGCAAGGCCATTATCTTGTAGATTTAGCAAAGGAGCATCAGGAGCGCCTGAAAGTGAACGGAGACTGGCTTGTTTATCCGCTGGTATTGAAGCTAATTGCAGAAGGAAGATATGCAAGGGATAAAGAAGGAAAATTATTCTTCGACGGGAAACCAATCCCGAATGGACTAAATTATGAGGAGGCATTAAAATGAGTGAAGACAAAAAGAAAGTGCTTATCGCACTTGGCTCGCCGAGTGACATGGAGCTGTTAAAGAATGCAAAGCTGCCGGAAGACATAGATTTCTATCTCTCTGTAGCATCTGCGCACAGGACTCCTGAATTGGTTGAAATGCATCATGCACAATGCGAATGGGACGCAGTCATAGCATGCGCAGGATTAACAAACGCGTTAGCAAGCAAATTTCTGACATTAGTCCCATCAAATGTTCCAGTCATAGCAGTTCCGATTTACGACAAGGCAACAAGAGGGCTTGCTTCTGTAATGTCAACAACAGAGCTTCCTCCAGGATATCCGATATTCACGACGAAAATTGGGGATATGAATCAGGCGATAGAATTCTACAACAGAGCAAAAAATCTGTCAGGCGATGAAGTGAATGTTGTCTACTGGTGCACTCATTATGCGCCAGATAATTGGAAAGAGAATAAATTAGGAAAAGCGCTTGACAGCTTCGGCATAAAATACAAACAGCATGACATGCATCTGGCATTGCCAAATGATTTGAAGAGTGCTGAATTATCAGGACTTGTGCTTTTGGTTACAGAAGATCCTTCGACAGAAGGCTGTTCAGAGCCTGTTTCCGACGCCAAGATGCCTGTTGTCGTAGAGTCATCCAGCAACCTGTCGACAAATCTTGCGCCGATTCAAAAATACAGGTACATGAGAGTCTCGACAAACAGCCCGACAAATCTTGCAGTCGCTGCGGCAAAGCTTCTTGCAAGAAACAATCCAGACGTGAAGGCGGAGCTCAATAAATATTTAGCAGCTGGACGTGCAAAGTATGATCCGTATGATGAGCTAATAGAGCTTACTCCGGAAAAAATAGAAGAACTTACGAAGGTGAAATAAATGGGTAGCGTTAAAGAAATGTTTACAATAGAGCATCCGACATTAATAATGCTTGGAAATGGTGGATTTGATTTTTCAGATGATTATTCTGCATTCGACATCGGAAAGATGCCTGACACGATTCCATTAAAGGGAGCGGCACTGGCATTGCAGGGAGCCTACTTCTTCGGCAAGTTAAGAGACAGAGGATTCCCAACTCATTTCAGGAATCTGGGCGATGATAATAAAAGGATGTACACAAAGCTTGTCAGGAAGGTAATGCCTAAAAGAAATGATAACGGAACTTATGATTATTCTGAATTCGAAAGGATGCAGCAGGCAAATGAGGGCTGTTATCTTGTTCCGCTTGAAGTAATATACAGGAACACGCTTCCAAAAGGCAGTTCTGTATTCAAGAGATTGAACAAAGGCGGATTGACGCTTGAAGATTTGGGTGTAACTGTTCAAGATATTCTTTCGCATGCAAAATTATCAGAGGATGCAATTGCCCAGCTAAAAACTGACGTGGGCAATGGAAAACATGATGCATTGTATAAACTGATGGAAGGAATGAAGCTTCCCAGAACATATTTTGATGTAAGCACAAAGCTTGAGAGCGAAGGGGACAGGTATCTTACCTGGGATGAGGCTTACAGGATTGCAGGCATAAACCGGCCGTACTTGCAGATGGAGCTAAGGGCAATGCTTTCTGCAGGAAATGAGATAATCAGTGATGATGTCAGCCGTTTAGGCGGGCAGAATGACGACGGGAAATTCGAATTCGGATTGGACCCGAGAAGAAGCCTAATGTATGTTGATGTGCTTGGAACTCAGGACGAATGTAGGTTTACAATTGATGGCATACAGATGAGCAAGGAGATTGCAAGGCAGTTCTACAGGAGAAGGCAGCCGAAAATGCTTGCTGAAATAGAGCAGTACAAGAAAGACAAGGTTGAGAACTGGAGAGAGCTGCTGCACAACAAGCCTCTGCCTCTGCATCCCGAGGAAGTACAGCTTCTGAGCGATGTCTACACTTCATTCACAAATGCACTTTACAGGAGGAATGTGTTCCCGAACGTGCCAACGCTTGAGAAAGTCGTTGAACGAGTGAGGACATACTCGAATTAAAATGGCAACTACACTAGTAATCGGAGCACAATGGGGAGACGAGGGCAAAGGCAAG
>CAIVOO010000037.1 GCA_903907555.1 uncultured archaeon
CCTCAATTTTTTATCTTGCGCTCGTTGTCAAGCTCTTTCAGATGGTTCATGAAATACTCCAGGCAGTCGATTGCGCAGAATGAAGCTTTTTTCTTGAAATCGCTCGGGCCGAAAAACAGGGTAAAGCTTCTGTCATTGTACTCAAGCTCCTTAAAGCATATTGCGCAGAACTTCCCATTGTTTTCAGAGTCCTGTATCTTCTCCCACAGAGCTTTCCTGGATTCCTTGCCTCCATTCTTTATGTCGTCTTCGAGCATCCTCAGCTCTTCAAGAGACCATGATGATATAGCCTCCTTGAATTTTCTCATTTTCTCACCTCAGATTGTAATTTTTTCTCCAATTTTCGGAATCTTTGTTTCGATTCCGAGCGATTTGGCATAATTGCCAAGCTCAACTGCTGCCGCAGGGTCTCCGTGCACGATGATTATCTTTTTCGGCTTTGCAGCTGCAATTATTTTTTTCAAGCCGTCCTGCCCTGCGTGCGCGCTGAAGTCAAACTGCTTCTTGAAGCATTTTATCCCATAAATTGTTCCTTCAAGCCTTATCTTGTCAGATTCCATCATCAGCCTTCCAGAGCTTCCCTCTGCCTGATATCCTGTCAGGATTACTGATGCGTCAGGTTCGCTCCTGAAATGCTGCAGATAGTCAATTATCGGTCCGCCATCCATCATTCCTGAAGTTGTTATCACAATGAATCTTTCCTTGATTATGTTGTCGCGCTCGCGGTTTCCATGCACTTCCTTTATTTTCTTGAAAGCCTCGCGAAGCTCCTTCACATCCTTAAGTTCTGATGGGAAATCGTAAAATGAATGCGTCACTCTTTTCGCAAGCCCGTCTATGTAAATTGGATAAGTTATATTTCTTTTTGCAAGAAGCAATGCAATTTCTTGAGCTCTTCCAACTGCAAAGCATGGCAGAAGAACAGGGCCTTTCTTTATCCTCTCCTGCACCAAATCAAGGAATTCTTTCTCAGTCTGCTCCCTGTTCGGGTGCAGCCTGTCTCCATAAGTTGATTCTGTTATTAAGACATCGACATTTCCATAATTCAAATCAGCCCCTTTCAGAAGCCTTGTTTCGTCTGTATTAATGTCTCCTGTGTAAATTATTCTCTTGCCATCAATTTCAAATAATATTGCTGCGCTTCCAGGGATATGACCTGCGTCGATAAATTTGTATTTGATGCTCTTCAGTTTATTCTCCTGATTGTAATTTACAATATTTATCGATTGTGCGATTCTTTCAACATCGCTTTTCTGGTATGCTGGATGCGAATGCTCTGCCATCTCAATGCCGTAAGAATCTTCCAGCAAAATTTTTGTTATTGCCCTTGTTGCGGGAGTTGCAATAATCGGACCCTTGTAGCCAAGATAATCCAGGACAGGCAGATGCCCTGTGTGGTCAAGATGCGCATGGCTAAGGAAAACTGCATCTATTTTATCGACGTTCTCTATTTCAATCGGATGCTCAACCCCATCAGGCGTAAGCTTAATGCCGCAATCCAATAAAATGCGGAAGTTGCTGTCTGATAGCTCCAGGCAGCTCCTTCCTACCTCTTTTCCAGCACCATGGATTATTAGCTTCATTTCTTCATCTCCTCAAACTCAACATACCATCTGTTCTGCTTAGAATCGAACTTGAAAACCACATTATGCTTCTTCTTCTGGTCCAGCGCAAACAGAAGAGGCATTGGAATTGTAGTCTCAAAGCTAGAACCGCGTCGATAGAGCTTTCTTGTGAAGTCCATTTTATACTTACTTATATACTATTCTTTATACTTTATAAAATACTTATATTTAAAGGTTTCGGGTTAGGTTTAAATAAAACCTCGCATTTTCGGCAGATTCATGACAGAAACAAAACCAACAGTGCTTATAGTGGACGACCCTATATTGCATAGGGCTTATAGTCTGGCATTATCCAAATCAGGGTTTGAAGTTAAGTTAGCGTTCTCTTTCGAAGAAGTAGATAAACTTTTGAGAAATGGGAGCGGTATAGATGCCGTTGTAGCAGCTTACGGCTCTGCACCAAAAAGCGGATTAGATATCATAGAAGCAGCCAGGCAAACAAAACCCGAAATTCCCTGCCTGCTTGTTAGTGCTGTGTGTTCTCCTTCCAGTCCTGAATTTGTCAATGCTGTAAAAAGATGCGGGAATATTGATTATGTGCAAAAATGTGAAGGTTGGTTTGATTACTTGGGTCCTACACTCCAGAAATATTTTAAATAAAGCCTCATTTTTCTTCTTTTATGCAAACAGCAATAATAGTTTCAACAAAAGACCTAGCAGGGATGAACATCAAATCTTGCCTGTTGGAATTATTTAATCCAAAGTCCTGCGGAAAATATTCTAATCATGAAGTCTATGACTTAGGAAAAGCCAAATTATACACAACAGACAATGATTCTATTAATTGCGAGAATATCGACGATGAAATAGCTGCTGATTTATTCATATTTGCTACAAAGCACCAGTCTGCTGCAGGAATTAATTCCTTAAGCACGCACGTGCCTGGCAACTGGGGGAATGCAGATTACGGAGGAAAGCCTAAAGAGCTGTGCGTCTGCCCTGCGAATCATTTGAAAGAAACGCTGAAGAAATTAGAAGAGCTGAACAATCTCGGATTTGAAGTAGTGCAGGAATGCACGCACCACGGGCCTTTCATGAAGAGGCCTTGCATGTTTATCGAAATAGGAAGCAATGAAACTGCATGGAAGAAAAAAGAAGCAGGAATCATCATTGCAAAAGCGATTCATCACCTCATAAATTCTGAGATAAAGCAATTCAGAACAGCTGTCGGAATTGGCGGCTTGCATACTACGCCAAGCTTCAAGAAAATAATGCTTAAAGAGGATATTGCAGTGGGCCATGTCTGCCCAAAATACAATCTCGAAAATCTGGATGAAGAAATGATAAAGCAGGCTCTTGAGCGAACAGTTCCAAAAGCAGATTTGATTATATTAGATTGGAAAGGGATGAAAGAGCATAAAGAGCGGATAAAGGAAATGGTTTCTAAGCTCAATGTGGAAGTCGTGAGAACAGACAAATATTGAATTCACATCCATAATCTTTAAATATCTCCTGTTAAAGCTTAGTCTGAGATGAAAAAGCATAAAGAGGAGAAGAAGAGCTGGAAAGGCACTGTATTGATTATTGCGCTGTTTGTTGTTTTAGCTGCTGCGGTTATACTGTTTGTCAAGCCAGGCTATCTTAAAGGCGCATTATCAACAACAGATTCTGACTTCAAGCAGGCTGTTGAAAAATTCAATCAAATAGATGCGAGTCATAATATATCATTTTCTTCGTATGAGAAAGGCATTACTTACTTGAGGCTGCATCCTAGATATCCAAATCCATTCAATTTCGATGAGATGGAGCAGGTTGCTTCTGAATACAGCCAGATAACTGGAAGCGAAGCAGTAAATCTTTATGCAAAATTCAGGAAAGGGCTCATAGAGGCAGAGAAGCTTCACAGAAAAGCATATGTAAGCACTGAGGGAACTCTCGAGAAAGGATACAAATGCAAATACAACCAGTCATTTTTTGAGGCTTATGACAATGTAATGTCCTTCAAAGATGCTGGCAAAGAGGCTGTCAGTGCTTTAAAGTCGCTTAATGAATCGTATCATTCTGAATTTGTTTATCTAAATATTTCTGAGGAATGGATGAAGAATCTTAGCAGGGATTTTGAACTTGAGGCTGCGACATGGGAGTTCAAAAAAGATAATGTTGTTGATGTTAATAACAAGCACTGTATTAATGACACATCAACCAACCAGACTTAAGTATTTTTACACTCTTTTGTCTAGCTGACTACAACACAGATTTATTAATCAAAAATTTCTAATGAAATGAATGGACGAGCAGACTCTTTTGCGTATTTCAATGGCTGTAAGTATTATCGGATTATTTGTGCTGTTCTTTCTAGTCAAAACAATTGAGCCGAAAGAGAAGGAAATAAACCTATTGAAAGACAACGAGCTTGTATCATTAAAGGGCAAGGTTGACAGGGTTACAGTATTCGGCGAAACTTACTTCATTACTTTGAAGCAGGAGAACAGGGTTTCTGTCATCTTCGAGAAAAAGGATTTTCTTTTAATAAATCCTGGCAATGAAATTGAAGCCATTGGGAAAACAAAAGAAACTGACGGCAAGATTGAGCTTTATGCCGACGAGATAAGGGTGACTTGATATGTTTTTTGAAATCTTGCTGTTTGTGCTTGCAGGAATATT
Source organism: uncultured archaeon (assembly GCA_903907555.1). GTDB lineage: Archaea > Nanobdellota > Nanobdellia > Woesearchaeales > CAIVOO01 > CAIVOO01. The sequence goes on from CAIVOO010000037.1 coordinate 4,230, forward strand.
AGTCGGGACTTTCACAGGCCTTACCCCAGGAATTCACATAAACCTTGTATCGCTAATGCTTCTTAGTGCATCACCATTCCTTTTGCAATATTTCAATGTCTTGTCACTTGCATCATTCATAATTTCCCTTTCGGTGGCTCACACTCTTGTCGATTTTATCCCTTCAATATTCCTTGGAGTTCCAGAAGAAGGCACAGCATTGTCTGTTTTGCCAGGACACAGATTTGTTCTGGAAGGGATGGGCTATGAGGCTGTAAAACTAAGCATTGTTGGAGCGGTTGTATGTTTTGTTGCCTTTTTGCTGGTTTCTCCCTTGTTATTTGTTGTCGTTCCAATAATTTTTTCTTATGTGAAAAATTATGTAGGATATATCCTTATTGGCGTATCGCTTTTCACAATTTTTCGCCAGAAAAACAAGAAGCACGCCATAATGGTTTATTTTATTGCAGGGCTTCTCGGGGTATTTGTGTTTGATTTGAATCTTGGCGACCCGTTATTTCCATTATTCTCTGGGTTATTTGGGATATCAACGCTTCTCATAAGCCTGAATGACAAAGTAGAGATTCCAAAGCAGAGAACAACAGAGCATGTGACTATGACAAAAAAAGAGTTAATGCCTGCAATCGGAAGCGGATTATTCTCAGGCTCTTTAGTGTCTATATTTCCTGCGTTAGGGCCTGCTCAGGCAGCAGTCATCGCAGGACTTTTTACAAATAATTCGCCAAAGAATTATTTGGTGCTTGTCGGAGGGATAAATTCCGTATCAATGATGATGAGCTTGGTGACGCTTTATGCGATTGAGAAAGCAAGAAACGGCTCGATAGTCGCTGTACAGGAGCTGATGAACAAGCCAGCTCTCCCGACAATAATCCTGCTCTTTGCTGTTGCAGCGCTCTCAATGGGGATTTCTGTTTTCATATCGCTTTATCTCGCTAAACTATTTTCAAAGCTAATAAATTTCATAAACTACAAGACAGTCTGCCTTGTGATAATCTCTGCAGTAAGTTTGCTGGTGTTGATTTTGACAGGATTTACTGGTTTTTTAGTTCTTGTGATAAGCTGCGCAGCAGGATTGCTGGCTCCTTTGCTCGAAGTTGACAGAAGCATATCAATGAGCTGCATAATACTGCCAATTATACTTTATTTCATTTAAAAGAATCAAGTATCTGATCTATCGCTTCTGTCGGCCAGTCGCCTTCTGCAAGTTTTTTCTTCACTCTATCCTTGTTGTAGCCTGCTGTTAATGTTTTTTTAGCATACTCGTACATTTCATTGTATTCGTCCTGGGTTACTTTTTTCAAGGCATCAGTTTTTGAAATTGTTTTTTCAGGCGTTTTTGCTTCTGGCTTCGCTTCCTTTTTCTCTTCAATTTGGTGCTTCTTCTTTTTTGGCTTCAGCTGGTCATATGTCATGTAGCTCATAAAACCAAGCATAAGAACAAGCCCTATTATCAACGGCCAGGAGATAGTTATTTTTTCAACTTTTTTTACCACAATTGTTTGATTAGTCTCGTTGGAAGGTTTTTCAAGGACTGGTGGTGCTGGAGGCTGTGCAGCTTCTTTAGGAGGAGTTGTTGCCGGGGGAGCCTCGACTTTTCTTTCTATTGTTGACAATTCAAGTTCAGCCCTTGTCAGCACAACGCCTTTGTACGTGATTGACAAGTCTGGAACTCCATCATCTGTTATGTCAATCTGGCGTGTCGAATTCTTTGTTAGCGTTATTGTTTTTGGAGTAGACTGCACAATTAAGGTGATTTGGTCGCCTGCGATGTTTGACAGCCTTATTGTGTGGTCTGCTCCGCCAAAAGCAAATTTAAGGCCCATCTGGGGAGTTATGTATTGCTGTGATGGTGCTGTGCTTATCGTGACTGTGTTTGTCTGGAAGTTTCCTGCTTGATTTTGCTGTGTGGTTTGATTATACTGATTTGTAGATTGGTACTGCTCGAATGAGTTGTCAACTGCTGCTTTTATGGTTTCAAAATATCTTGTTTCTGAAGTATTTGTGAATATTCTATCTGTTGCAGTCACATACCATGTATGATTGCCTATGGCCAGGCCTGTTACCTGGTGCGCTTCATCATTTGTGTTGTAAGTTACACTGTCAACTTTTAATGTAAAATTTAAGACATCATTATCTGAGTCTGTACCTTCCCAGCTGAATGTTTGTGTAGTCAATGATGTCTTAGAATTGTTTTTTGGTGATAAAAGCTTTATTTCAGGTGGTGTGAGCGGGAGCTCGAATATAATATTTGTTGTAGATGTAATGTTTTGCAGTGTATTGCTTGTCTTTCCTGATTTTGATATATTGAATACGTGCTTGTTGTAATCTGTTGTTGAGCTGTAGTTCTTCACAAAATCGGTTATTAGCTGGGTTGTAATCTGTCCCATTATATTTGTGGTGCGGTTGAATAATATGGTGTTTGCATTATTTTTGCAAACTACAGTTGCAGCATCAATCGGATCGCTGTCTTTATTGTTGACTGTGACATTTATGTTCCACTTCACTGTCAGCTTTGATGTGTCTGCATCTGATTCGCCAATAATGATTTTATCCCTGTCGAAAATCGTGTCTGTCAGCGTAATCCCTGCAGAATTATTCTTTATTATGATGCTTTTATCATTTGCAGAAATGTTCTGTCCTGTTATGCTCAAACTGCTTGCGTTTGTCAGCTGTAAGCTTATTGAATTGCTTGTAAATTTATTATTGCTGATTGTGGTTGTGCTGTAATTTGCATTTTCTAGATTTAGTGCTATATTGCTGTTTTGTAATGTATTGCCTGATATTGCAGAGCCTGTTGATTTATTTAGTGATATCCCCAAGTTTGTAATATCTGATAATTTGTTGTTGGTAATAGTGAATGTGGAGCCGTTTGCGATTATTCCATTCGAATATCCTGCGGCATTGCAGTTCTTGACTGTTGTTCCAGAATATTTGCTTGTCAGCCAGGTTCCCTGCCCGTCTCCAGAGAATGTAGAACCATTGCAGTCAAATGATGTGCTGCTCTTATTTATTATGAACACACCATCCAAATTTATATCAAGACGGCTGAATGTGGAGTTGCATATTACTATGTTGTTATTAATGTAATAATTTTCTCCGTCCTGGACAACCATGCTGCCGAAAGTCCTGTTGTCTGTCAAAGTAATACAGCTGTCAAGCGATGTTACCCCATAAGATGAAAACTGTGTTGTGTTAAAAGTGAGCTTTGTCGAGCCGCAGCTTTTTATGCTGCAGTGTGTTGTTGATAAGGAATCATAGCAGTCTGCAGATGCTCCTAAGTATGAATTTGCTGCAAGATTTGGCGTGCTGCTCTGCAGCGACGAAAGAGTGGTGTAGAATGATGGACTTTGAATAAGCTTGTAATTGTTGCAGTCTGTAACCCCATTCAATATTATGTCTGCAGGGCTGTTGAATGATGGGATTGCGCTTGAGTTGACTGCCACGAATTTTGAGGCAAGCATGATGTTATTATTAAGGCCGACATTTGAGTCTGTGTCTGCATTTGTTATGTTCCAGCTTATGCTTCCGTATGCATTTGAAAACGTAAAGATGTTGGAGCCTGAGCCCATTACTGCATCCTCAATTGCTGAAGTGCAGTCGCTAAAAATGTTGTTAGTGAGATGATTGCCGTCGCTTTCAGTTATGTCAAGGCATCTTGTGAATTTTGTTATGTTGCAGTTTTGTATTATGACTCCTGAAAAAGAGCTGTTGAGAAGTATTGCTGTGTTATCTATGCTTATGTTTCCTTTTATGTCTGCATTTCCGCAGTCTAAGGTTATTCCTGAGCTGTTTATCACTAATGTTTCTGCTCCTGAGAATGTGTATACTTTGTCGCATAATGCTGTGTTTGTATTGATGAAATAGTCATCCCCGACAACAACAATTGCCGAGCCGAAAGTTGACGAGTTTCCCAAATCTATGCAGGACTGCTGTGTATGGAAATTATCGCTTCCTATTATCATTCCTGTAGGAGTGTCTGTTTCTATGTACATTCCAACAGCTATCAGTATAAGAATCGCTATTATCGAAAAAAACAGTCCAGACCTTCCTAACTTATTCATCAAACACCTTTTATGCCTAAACTAAGCCCTTTTTAAATAGTTTTTGGCTGTTTTGGCCTTTTTGCCGCTAGCCCTTAAATGTAGTCACTTTCAAGTGACTACAAAATCGAAAGGTTTAAATATTACTGGCTCATAACTATCTATTGAAATGGCATTCTTTAGGAAAAAATCAAAATTCGACAGTCTGCCTGACAAGTATCAGGATGTTGCAGATAGAGTCAGGGCAGCTGAGCAGGCAAAAGACTGGAAGAAAACAGTTCTTGTGAGGGAGACAAACAGATTGAGAGGAGTTCTAGATTCAAAGGTAAAAAGCGTCAAAGAACAGTATTTCATAGCTTTGGATGAATTATACTCATTAGATTCTCAAGGTTCTGACAGGGCTAAAATTGAAGCTCTAAGAGACAGGGTAAAATCACTGGAAAAATCGTATCTTCACACAAGGGAAAAAGCCCTTGAAGACATACTGCCTGAAGCTTTCGCATTAGTGCAGGAGACAATCAGGAGATTCCACGACAAGAAAATAACTTATGATGTTCAGGGCGTATCGCAGACTTGGAGCATTTCAAGGGCATACGACGAGCAGATTATTGCAGGAGCTGTTCTAAGCAATCATGAGATTGCAGAGCAGGCCACAGGAGAGGGAAAAACACTTACAGCTGTATTCGCAGCATATCTTAATGCTC
>CAIVOO010000038.1 GCA_903907555.1 uncultured archaeon
AAATTTGTGCACAATCACAAGGACTTTGCTGGATACGAAGGAAGGAAAGCTGTCGACGAGGCAAAAAAATATGTTTGGGATATTGATGCTGATAACTTCCCGAAAGAGGCTGATTCTGATAAAGTCAAAAAACTTCTGAAAAATGTCATGGGAAAAACATCGTTGCAAAGCAAAGAAAAAGTTCCAATCCAACTGCAGCTGGCTGCCGAACTTTCAGATTTTCTAGCAAAAAATAATTTGACAGGCGAACATAAAGATGTTTTTGAGGTTTTGGAAAACATTAAGCTTGACTATCTTTTCAGGGAATACATAAGGGAAGAAGGTCTGTTATCTAATTTCAGCAGTCAGGAATGCGAGCTCCTCAAATAAATTTCTCACTACGCAATAGCAAATTTTACGAAACATTTATATAGATTCTCAAATAACATGTACTAAAGCTCTAATTTGAGTAAATATGCCTGAAAGAGGATAAATGCAAGGTGGGCGGGCATATAATCGAAATTAGGAGCTTCTGAAGCATACAATGAGCCCACTAACGCTCAAAATAGCAATAAAAAGCAAAACCGAGGTATAAAATGGCAGATATAATTGAAAATATAGTCGAAACACTCTATTCTATAGCAAGAAAGGCATTAATAATTCCAGTAGCAGCAGGAGCAATAGGCGGATGCGCTGTAACTACAGAGGTAGTCAGGCCAGATGTCGCAGAAAGGCATCAGGCAACACCTTCTATTGATGTTATGAAAGAGATTGCTGCATTAGACGGAGATCAAAGTTCTGTAAGCCAGAGAGATTTAGATACAGCATGCAAGATGGACAAGTACAAGCAGTATACAGAAGCACTGAAATGCCCAGCACCAGCAACTCCAGCACCACAGGCAGTGCCTCCGGCACAACCAACACCAGCTGCACAGCCAGCTCAGCCAGCTCCAGCACCAGCTCCACAGCCGGCAGCAGGAACACAGACAGAAAGAGTTTACACAGGAAAAGAAATAACTGAAATCTTATGCAGGCCAGGCGTAGTGCATTACTTATGGAATGGCAAATATGATAATGCATGCAAAAATTCAAACTTCACTCTGATAAATTATCCAGACAAGGAAAATGTGGAAGGCCTAAAACAAGAATCTTCAGATAAAAAGACAACTTTAGAAAGCCTCATCATAATTCAGCAGCAGGGCACAAAGTTCTTTGATATATTCACTCCATTAAAAGCTGACAGGGAAAATGCAATAAATTTTGTCAAACAGGTTGCTGTTGACACATACAATGCAAACCATGACCAAAAAGCTGAAATCAGCGATGTTACGGTCAGTTATACAAACGGAAAATTAAGCAAAGTTAAAGTTGGGGGAAACAGGTTAGCGATATGGAGAACAGGCTCTGGAAAAGACAAAGCACATGTAATGCCTTTCACCGAAGCAGCAATGAGCGAATATGCAAAGTTAGGAGTGTTCAAGGACCTCGAGAAAGAACTCACAGAAAAGGGAGTCATAAAAACACCTCCAACAGTGACATTCACAGCAGACACTTGCTATGCGGATGAAGAGTGCAAGACAGTATATGTTCCTAATAAAGATGCAACCTGCACTGTTTCTATCGACGGAAAGGAAGTCTACAAGGACGAGAAAGTCAAGGCAGGAGAGAAGAAAGAGCACAAGGGAATATTCCCAGCAGGAAAGCATGAGATAAAGGCTGTATGTAATTCTGCAGACGGTCAGGCAGAAGGAAAGTTTGAATTGAAAGTTGAGCCTGCAAAACTTGTTGCAACAGCATCTGGCGCTGAAATAATGCCTGGGCTTGAAACAATGATATCAGCCTGCGGAAAGTTCTATGACAGGGAAGATAAGGGAGTTTGCTATAAGGCAAAAGCACTTGTCAGGGTTCCTATCTTGGATAAGTCACTCTACATGCCAATTTCAATAGAATTTGCTGGAGAAATCAACACAGGATTGGTCAATCCAGACAAGAAAGATTCTAAGACAAGCAACAATCATCATTTCCTGACTCCAATGGCAGGACTTGAGAAAGTCATAGACTACAAGGCAGCTGATGGAAAGACTTACAGATTCATACTAAGAGGAATGGCAGGACCTGCTTTCGAATATGTCGGAAGCGGAAGCTCAGACCTTCCAACTGGCGGAGTTGCGAAAAAGGATTACAGCGGTACAGGATACCAGACAATGGTTGGTTTAGTCCTTCAGACTCCTGAAGTTGCATTGGAAATTGCAAACAGTGTGATGAAGATCAATGAGACAATGGTTACAAATGACGACTACAAATTCCACAATGAAAGGACAGACGTGAAGACAGATGTGGACTTGATGATAAAGCTTGGAAAGGTTGTCGACTTGGGACTGCTTTTCAGCCACATGTACAGGAGCGACGGCGGAGTTTCAGGACATCAGGCAGCGCCTGGTCTTGGATTGAACTTCCACGTGAGCGATAGCTATGACATGTTAATCAAAGTACAATCTGATACACTACACGATGGAAGCCTTATCACTGGAATCGAACTCAGGCCAAGAGATGGCAAAGGAGCAAGATTCAGCTGCGGACCAACAATAGGATTCGGAAACAATCACAGACCATTCGAGAAGTACGCAATCGATTGCAGCTTGGGATATGACTTTGATGTACTCAAGTAAGCGGGGTTCACTATGAAAAAATTCAGCCTTATTTGCTTTTTAGTATTTTTTTTGTTAGCTACAGCAGCGCTAGCTGTTAATCCACCGTACATAACACCTTCAAATCCTACAATGGCAGACACGCTAAGCTGCCTGCACAACGGACAGTGGGATTCTTCATATCAATACACTTGGTGCAAGAATACTGACGAATGCCAGTATGGAGATAATGTAATAAGGGAAGGATTAGGAGATTATCAGCTTGTCTTGAAAAATGCAGATGTCAAGGCAGGAGACAAGGTTGAATGCGTAATCAGATATAATTCTGGTGGATACCATTATGATGTTCTCGGCGAGGCTGAGGTAACAATCCAAGGCGCGGCACCTGTAGGAAAGGTTGAGGTAACGCCTGACAAGCCTTACAATACAGATTTATTGCAATGCTTGCATAACGGAAAATGGGATTCTTCATACAAATATGTGTGGGACAAGAACGGGCAGGAATTCAGGTCAACATTTGCAGGCTATCAGTTACAATTAACATCTCAGATTACGAAAGCAGGCGACCAGTGGACATGCACAATCTATTACAATTCAGGCGGATATCATTACGATCCGTTAGGTTCTGACACAGTCACAGTCCAGAAGACTAACACGCCGCCATCTGTTTCAATCACATCTCCATCTGATGGAGCAAAATATTATGTTGGCGACACTATCCAATTCGCAGGAACAGTTTCTGATCCTGACGAGACAATACCTAACAGTAATATAGTGTGGACATCCTCAAGGGATGGATCTCTGAAAACAGGAAAAAGCTTCAGTCTAAGCACATTATCTGTAGGAACTCACACAATCACATTAACAGCAACAGATTCCGCAGGAGCAAGCACATCAGCATCCAGGACAATAACAGTTTTTGGAATGAGGTCGTTGGCAATAGCTCCACAGAATCAGGCATTAAACATAGGGGATAGCTTAACATTCTCAGCAACACTAAGCTACACAGACGGAACTTTCAGGGATGTAAGTTCAGCAGCAACATTCACCTCAAATAACGCAAATGTTGCTTCAATGAATGGAAGAGTTGCAAGGGCATTGTCTGCTGGAAGAGCAACAATCACAGCAACATATTCAGGATTGTCAGCAAGCACATCATTAACAGTCAACCCGTCATTAATTTCAATAACAATAGCGCCATTAAGCCCATCAGTAGATGAAGGGCAGACTGTGCAATTCGTAGCAATTGGGCATTGGTCAGACGGAACTTCAAGAGCAGTAACAGCAAACTGGGTTTCTAGCGATACAACAGTTGCAACCATAAATAATATCGGACTTGCAACAGCAGTAAAATCTGGAACAACAACTATCACAGCAAACTATCTCGGACAAACTGCGTCAACAGTTTTCACTGTAACGCCAGCAGTCATTTCAATAGAAATATCTCCAAAGAGCCCGACAGTCCATGTTGGAGATGCAGAAACATTCTCAGCAACAGCCACTTATTCAGACGGGCATACAGCATTATTGACAATAGAAGCAAGCTGGAGCTCCTCAAACTTGGCAGTTGCTACAATGAATCAGAATATTGCAAATGCGTTAGCAGAAGGAACAACAAGAATATCAGTCCTATATCACAATAAAGGTGACAGCACTGTGATGACTGTCATTCCAACAGTTGCATTAGACAGGGTAGAGATAACACCACTTACTGCAACAATCTACACAGACGGAACACAGCAGTTCGCACTGACAGCTTTCTACACAGATGGCAACTCATTGGATGTCACAAGCAATGCACAGACAATCTGGTCATCTGCAAACAATGCAGTCGCTACAATAGATAACAATGGATTTGCTACTGCTCATTCAGTTGGCACAGTATCAATAATAGGAGTATACAACGGAATGCCTTCTACAGCAACATTAAATGTTGTAGAACAAGTTGTTTTACAATCAATAGAAGTTCTGCCAGAAAATCTAACAATACTTGTTGGAGACGGGCAGCAGTTCACAGCAATCGGGCATTATTCAGACGGCTCAAATGCGCCACTAACAACAGGCTTAGTCTGGGGCTCATCCGACGTGAGAGTCGCAATAATCGATGACACCGGATTAACAATCGGCGCAAGTTCAGGAGTTGTAAATATCACTGCAACAAACGCTGATGGAATAAGCGGCTCAACAACGCTTACAGTCAGGGATAGATTTGATTTGATAGGATTAAGGATAGATCCTACAACAGCAACAATCTTCGAAGGGCAGCAGTACAGTTTCAGCGCATTCGCAGTCTACTCTGACAACAGCGAAGTTGAAGTTACAAGAGATTCTGAAACAGCATGGAGCTCTTCAGATGACACAACTGCAACAGTTGACAACGTAGGTGTTGCATCAGCAGTCAATGTGGGAGTTGCAACAATAACAGCAGCTTATCACGGATTCAGCGCAAATGCGACATTGACGGTAAATCCAAATGTAATATTTTCAATAGACGTCAATCCAAAAAATCAACTGATAAATATAGGGGATAAATTGGATTACGAAGCTACTGCAACATACACAAATGGAGACATAGTTAATATTACAGACAATGCAACTTGGACATCTTCTAACGATAATGTTGCAAATATGACAGGCAATTCAGCAGAAGGAGCTGGTGTTGGATTTACAACTATAACAGCAGCCTTCGGCGGACAGACAGGACAGACACTGCTTACAGTCGCAAGAGGCACTCCAGTCTCATTAACAATCGTCCCAGACGACACAACAATGCAGATTGGCGATACACTGCCATTCAAAGCATTCCTTGTTTATGTCGATAATTTCCGAGAGGAAGTCACAGGATTTGCAAGCTGGACAGTATCAGATCCTGCAGTCCTTAGCAGGGCAGGAAATTCAGTAATAGCACTCAAAGAAGGAGAATCAGACGTTTACGCTGATTATGCAGGACTTAGAGGAACAGCTCACGTTACAGTATCAGCATTGCCTGACACAGAAGCGCCAAACATAACACTTATCAGCCCAGCAGACAATGCAGTATTGGACAATGCAGATGTGAAGGTTGATTACAGCGTCGATGACAAATCAGCAGTTGCATACTGCAGATTGATGGTTGATGGCGCAGAGTATGATAAGCAAACAGATGTTCCTAAGGGAGTAACGCATGAATTTTCAGCGACACTCACTGAAGGAAATCATGATTGGTATGTCGAATGCCAGGATAGCAGCTTCAACACAGGAGTAAGCGAAACAAGGCATTTGACAATCAAAGGTGCATTGACAGTCAAAATACTCCATCCAGAAAATGGAATTGATTACCCACAATCAACAATAAATGTAGAAATAGAATCTAATGATGCTAATGCGGACATCACTTTTGATTTGCTTGATGGAGCAGGAGTTTTAATCAGACACAACACTTATGACAAGATTGCTCCAAACCAGTTTACATTAGTAGATGGCAATTATACAATAAATGCAGAGGCAACTTCAGGAACCAGAACAGCAGTTGACAGCATAAATTTCAGCATCAACACATCAACAATTGTGAATGATACAGAATCTCCTGTTGTGGATTTGATAAGCCCTAAGAATGGCGAGGTTGTCTATCAGAATCCTGTAATGTTCAGATACAAAGCGCAGGATGACAAGATGGTTGAGTACTGCGAGTTCAGCATCGACGGTAATCTGACTGAAACGCGCACAATACATTCACCTATGAAAATAGATACAATGTATCATAACCTGACAGAGGGAGCTCACAACTGGAATGTCGTCTGTACAGACGGATTCAACAAGAAGGGAGCTTCAGGAACTTTCGTTGTTACATTCAACTCATCTGCAAAGCCTAAGCCGGCTGAAGTAGAAATCAACGGGCTTATGATTAGTAGGATAATTTATAATGAAGTTACATCGCCTGGAGAGACGCTAAGATTCAGCATAGCGGCAAAGAATGTTGGAAACACAAACTTGGATGATTTGAAGCTTTCAGCTGTAATCCAGGATTTGAATGCAGAATCCAGTGTTAAGTTCAGCTTGAAGAAAGGCGATTCGGCGACAAAGATGCTGTTATTGGATATACCAGAGGACGCAAAGGGAGAATATGATGTCAGAATAGTTGTGCAGAATGGGGATGTCAAGCGCGTGCTCTACAGAACAATAATAGTTACTTAGGAATGGGTAACTATTTTATTCACTTTCCAATAGCAAATAAGCAAAACCTTTATATAGTTGAAAGGGATAGCAACACTATAGCCAAAAACAAACAAGGGGTGGAGGATAAGGTAAACGAGAGACATAACGCTCTTACAAAAGCAAATGGAGGCTAAAAACATGAGAGAAACAATATTGAAGGCAATGAGTGTCTTTTTCATCTTAATAATGACACTAACAGCCGTAGGAACAGTTATCGCACAAGATCAGGCTTCTGATATAGATTTGAATGCCTTGGGTAACGGCGATTTAGTTGACTATGCTGTCACAGAAGTAAAGATTGACGGCACAAGTATGAATCTACAAGACCAAATAGATAAACCGCAGGGAACAGTAGACCCGGCATACTTCACAGTCACAAGAACTGACGAAATTGAAGTTTCGGTTAGGTTACAATCTTGGACAAACACATCATTGAGAGTTTCAGCTTCTATATATGATGGTGATGAAGAGACAGCCACAGAAGACGAGTACGTCACAATGAGTGACGGACAGGAAAGGGTTGTCAAGCTTCCATTAAGCCTCACATCATTGATGGATAAGGGCAGGGGAAAGCTTCTTGTTGTAGTTTCAGGAAGAAATACATTAACAACAACTTACCATTATAACATTGAGTTAGGCGCAAACACTCACGACTTAACAATAAAAGATGTCACAGTTACGCCAAGCAATGGTGTCAAAGCAGGAAGAAGCGCAATAGTCACAGTCAGATTAAAGAACATAGGAGAGAAGGACGAGGATTCAGTAAAGGTTACAGCCTCTGTTCCAGAACTCGGTGTATCAGACAGTGTCTATATCGATTCATTAAAGGCAGACGCATCAAAGTCAACTGAAGAGATGGTATTGATGATGCCTTCGTGCGCAAAGCCAGACACATACACACTAAAAGTAACTGTTGATTATCGCAATGACAAGTCAAAGGAGACAAAGGATGTTCCTCTCGAAATAATCGGCGGAGACCTTTGCGGACCTAAGAAAGACGATGCAGCAGCAGGCTCAACAGCCCCTGAAAAAACAACAGTCAATGTCAACATGGACTCACAAGTTGTCACAAGAGGAGAGGGTGGAGCAATCTATCCAATCGTCATGACAAATGAGGGAACAACCACAAAGTCTTACACACTATCATTAGATGGTGCAGACTGGGCAAATGTCAAGCTCAGCCCATCAAACCTAGTTGTCCTGAACGCAGGAGAAACAAGAGCAGTTTATGCTTATGTCTCAGCTAAGGAAAACGCGGCTTTGGGAGAGCATATGTTTGCAGTTTCCATCAAGTCAGGAGACAACTTACTGAAGCAGGTTCCATTGAAGGCAGACGTTATTGACTCAAAATCAGCCTCAACAGCCAATACATCTGACGCAAAGAACGTGCTCGAGTGGGTCTTAGTAGTTTTGGTAGTCGTGCTGGTTATCGTAGGAATTGTCCTCTTAGTCCAGAAGATGAAGGGAGACAAGGGCGACTCAGCAGACTTGACACAGACTTACTACTAAGTCTTTTTTATTTTTTTATTATCTTTTTCTTAATGATTATTTTCAGGACTTGATGTATTTCTATTAAAATTAATTCGGGGAGGGAATCTGAAGTAGCGCTCGAAGTGGAGTGGATGCCCTACCACCCACCATCACAGCAATAATCGAAAGCGAGTGTCTTCTATTCTTGCATCGATGAGGGGTTGAGACCAAACATTAGACGTCGAACACAACCGATGAAGGCTCAACACTAGGAATATTAAAGCTCCTGTAAATCATCTGTCGTTGTAGCAATCTTTTTAAACAAGCGCCTTCTCCATTGTCAAACACATGAAGCAAATTATGGTTGAGGTGACAGCTACTGAGGAGATTCTGAAAGAGCTGAGGGAAATAAGCAGGGAAATTGCCCAGCAGGCCGCGCTTGTTGATGATATCCAGCTAAGGCTTGCAGACATTAACGAGACTTTTGTTCTACGCAAGGATTTCGATAACCTAAAAGATGGAATAAAACAGCTTGATGAGAAATTTGTCACACATTCCAAGCTTAGGGATGAGATTTCGAACTTCCAGCAGGAAGAGGCTGAACTGTTGATGCATTTCAACGGGAAGATACGCGAGATGAACATGCAGTTCACACAGGTTGCATCAATGAGAAATGAGATAGAAATCTTAGCCAAGGATGTCGGGAAAGAGATTAATAGCTTGCATGGCTTGTGCAGGGAATTAAGTTCTTTGAAATCTGAAATTATCACAAAGAAAGAGTTTTCTAAAGAGATTGACTTGCTGAAAGAGAACAGCGCCACAGAAAGCCAGCTGAAAAACTCACAGGCAGCTTTCAGAAAGGAAATAGAAGTGCTAAGGAAAGAGTTTGTGACATCAAGAGAGATGAAGGATTATTCAAAGAAGAGTGGTGAGGAAGTCAAGGATATTTACAGAGAGATTTCATCTCTCAAAAGAAGCGTTGGAAGCAACAAGAAAGGATTTCTGAGATTGTTTTAGGAACAAGGATCATCAGATATTTTATTGCATGAGAAACTGCAGCATTTTCCTCTAAATGTGATGGATGTTTTTCCATTTTTCTGCTCTTCGTAAATCGCTGCCTGTGTAAGGTCTTCGCATTCTGCATCGCCATAAGTTTTGATTCTGTTTGGAGGAACATTATCGTATCCAGGACCGCATTTGCAGTTGACTGCGAAACTGCATCCTGTTGAACCACAGGTAGCTTGGCATAGGAATGCGTCTGTCGGCTTGTTTGTGCTGTAATTCTTGTCTCCGAATCCTGATGAGCGGGCCAGGCTGTCATTGCACAAGCCCGTAATGTTTTCATAAGTTGAATACTTTGTTGTTTTCGGAGTTGTTTTATTGTTTAGGGAGAAGAAAAAAGTCGAATTAATGAGGGCTGCATTCTCGTTAGCAAATAATCCTGAAGAGTTGCATCCAGAACAATGCTCCTTTGCATTTATCGGAGTTGCATTCAGCGCTTCCCTGAATTCCATCACAGGCTTTCCAGAGCAGATGTTTCCTCTGTTGCCTGTGCAAGCATCTACAAGCTTTCCTTCGTATACAGAATATTTATTTTGTAGAGATGTGCCAGGGATTGTGAGAGGCACTCCTGCTTCGTTTGCTATTTTTTTGAAGACGCCTGAATTATCTGCAGCTTCTGAAACAATTTTTTCATAGCATCCGTACTTCGAATATTCATAACACACTTCTGTGCTTGGCTTCACTTTGCCAGGCGTTGGCGGCGCTTGAAGGTCTGGAGCGAAGGCTTCTATCTTTCCATTTAATATCCTGCCATAACAGCAGGAGTGTGTTGCAAGGAATGGGTTTTCTGAGTTGTTAGTATATGTGTCATTATCACTTTTTACCTTGTTATAAGGATATGGCGGTATTGTCTGATTTCTAATTTCACTTTTTCCATAAGGTATGCATTGATAGACAGTTACTTGGATTGTCATCGAGCCATTATTTCCTGAACTGCCTGAATCTACTGCAGTATAGGATATGTTATGTATTTTTGACGGGGACGTATCAGTAAATAATGGAATTGTAAAATATTTCATTGGATCAGCCATATTCTTAACATCAAATGGTCCGTCAGGCAGTGCTATGTTCTGAGAATTTTTCGGATTGTAATATGCTGCAATTCCTGGCTCTGCACTGTCATCCCATATTGAATCGTATCCTGTGCTTGTGGGAGCTGCAAAGAAGTTTGTTAATGTTCCGTTAAGCATGTAAGGATCTTCAACAGATGCTGTGTGGTTGTCTGACAGCCCATAATCGTAAAGGTTTCTTCCTGTCAAGAATGCCTTGACTTTGTCAGTCACCAATATCCAGACTACCTGCCAATCCTTAAGAACTCCGTCGCTGGCTGTTACTGTTATATTATGCCATCCTATGTCTGAACGGGTTGTTGTGTAAGTTGCTGAACTTGAAGTTTGCCTGAACAGCTGCGATTTTGTCCAGTTTCTTGGCTGGCTCACATTTGTAACAAGGCATTTGGATGCTATGTCCCTTTCATAAAATTCTTGGGCTTTGTAAGTTGCGATGTCTATGGCGCAGGATTCATTCATAGCTTCGTCATAAGTCTCCTTCCAGCCAGAATAATTGTATGTGATGTTTGCGTCGTCAGGATCTTTAGCTGTTGGGTTGATTGTTATTGTGGTGTTTTCCATCACGACATAATCGAAATACATTTTTAGTCTTTGGTCTGTGTAAAGTTCTGGATAAAACATCCCATTATTCACATTTGACAGGTAATTAAGTGCTGGAGGCCTGTTCTGCATCAAAAATTGGAAAGAGAAATTCTTTCCTTTGAAATTGTATTGTGTGTCAGTATCATTTATTACGACAAGAATATTTCCCCCGCCTTTTGTATGCGGCTCTATCTGGAATCCCTGCCTGTAGTACTTGTTATTGATGTTTGTTTTATAATTGAATGATAAATTCCTGTTCTCCTGCTCTATCATGTATCTTGCGTACATATACAGAGGTTTCAGCCTTACTGGAACAAAAGCCGTGAAATTGTAAAGCTTGGTAACAGGCTCTGCCTTTGAAAGCTTGAATTCCATAGGGAAGTTTACAGTCACTGTAACACCTCTGTCGTCGAAGAAAACATGCGCAGTCACATTAGAATAATTTGCTGTAAATGTCGAGTTGAAGCCTTCAATCTGGTCTATCCTGACGCAGTCCTTTGTAACATTCTCTATGTATTTTTCCATCTGAGCCTGTATTGAATAGTTAGTCCCGTAAATTGAGATTGATGTTCCGAAAGGTCCGTCTACTGATTCATAATTGCAATCCCTGGCTGTTTTGCATAAAGGAAGCATGTTTGAAAGTCCGTATGATGTCTTGCTTAGATTAGGATATAGCGCAGCACTGTTCGCAAATCCGCAGAACTGGGTTGGAGTTCCTGTTATGCAAGGATATTTTGGTGTGGGTATTGGAAGCGCAAGTATGTTCATCGAAACATTTGTTGATTCGACTAAAGCATAATCCTGCTTTCCGACAAGTATTGAGCCTGGCTGTCCTGGATATATTCTGCCGCCCTGCATGCTTATGAGCTCTATAGCATCCTTTGTTGCCTTGTCAACGCATAAGTTCACATAATAGTCAAACCTGTTCTGCAGAAGCAAGGATTCGACAGCTTTTTCAGAAGATTGCTCTACCTTAGTCTTTGCGCCCTGCGATGAAAGAAAAAATATTACTCCAAATATGAATATCAAAACTATGCCGATTATGAAAAAGATTGTTATTTGAGATCTCTTTGCCATTTATCATTTAACTAATTCTTGTGTTTGAAGTGAACCATTTGAAAAGTTTTTGCTTAAGTTGCAAGTTGCCAATCTGTTTTTTTGCATCGGTATGGACTACGATATTTCCGCTGGAAGAATCGCAGGCTATGCCTTCAGAAAGGTTCAGGTTATTGCAGTTTAAGTTAACACCTTCATAATTTACAAGGAATGTTGACCTGGAATCATAATACCTGTTCTCTAAGAATCCCTGCATTTTCTTGTTGCCTGAAACCTGCAAGTAAAGATTGTTGAAGCGCTTCGTGTTATTGATGAAATTAATGTCTTCTTGAGCTACAGAAGGCTGTATATGAGACAATACTGCTTGTATGATGGTGAATAAAGGCGCCCTCAAGAAATCATCAAGCGAGACAACACCTTGGCCTAAATCAATTCCTGTCCCATCTCTCGAGTATATCACAGTCTTCAATGAAGGGTTATACCAAATAAACTTTGTCAGCGATTCGCTGCATGCCCCAAACTGCAGAGCCCCTAATAGTTTTGTAACTGCATCATTGCTGCAGTAGACAAAGACATTGCCCACTCCAGGCATTTCTGTGAATAGCTTGTCCTTAGAGCCAAGATAGTCCATTCCAACCGGCTTGCCGTAAATCAGCGGGTCGGAATAAGCATAAGCAAATGTCGGGCCTTCTGCATCACTTACATTCAGCTCGCTGTTGAGAACAGAGCCGACTATAACTTGCTCATCAGGAGTGTTTTTCTTAATGTCCAAGACGCACAATTTTCCTATCTTGTCGCTGCCCTGCTCTTTTAAGAAATTTTCAAGAGAAGCTGTATTTTGCCCGTAGTTTATTGTGTAAACAAATTCGTTGATGACTGAATTGTAATCTCCGCACTGCAGAGCATAATGATCGCCTGCTCCCTGCTTAGTTGCATAATCAATAAGAGTCATGGCAAGGTATTTTGTCCTAGAGGACCAGTTTCCGTTCACACAGAAATTGTCGCTTCTGTCATACCATCCGTGAGGCACGCATCTGCCATAATCATACAAGCCGCCTGCATCATCAATCCAGCTTGCTCCATAAATATTGCTTCCTACAAATCCGTAAGAGCCGTAATCTCCATCATCTGAGCCTTCTTCAAATTGCGGCAGGATGCAGTCAGTCTCACCGCAATGCCCTAGTGACTGAACATCATTCCAGGAGCTCTTGATAACTCCTACTTCCCAATAAGCGTCAGTGTATTCAGGATATTTTCCAGGAGTGAATTTTAATTTGCAAACATAAGTTTTGCCGTCTTTTCCGACAGCAGTTCTTCCTGAGAGATTTGCTATTGGGTTGTAAGGCACGCATTTCTTTCCGTCCCAGCACGCGTTTGGCGCGCAGCATTCGCTGAAGAACATTCCCTTGGCAATCAGCTCTGGATCATTCTGAGAATAGCCTAATCCAGAAACATCCCTGACAAAAGTCCTGTTCTTCGCAGTGTAGCTGTTGTTGAATCCATCGCTTACGGCTAATGCGTCAGATGCGCCCTGCGCCTCTGGGTTTCCTCCGTTGTACAGCTCGCCATAAATGTCCCTGCTCCACCCATCATTTATGGAGCAGATGAAATCACCTTTTGGCTGGCATGAATCTACAGCTTCTGACTTGCTGACTAGATCCATCTGCGAGTCTTCACCATGTGCTGCAGATGACATTCCTGCAGAACGTATGTTGAAAACATCATTAGGAATATGGTCAGGGTCGCAAACATAGAACTGTCCTTCCATGTTCGCTATGTGAGAAAAATATGAAGGAAGCGCGAAGAATTTTCCAAATACTGATGTGCTTGATGATGAAGCAGCAAGCTCGAACCTAAGCTTGTTAATAGGAATATCATCATTTACAGATGTTGTGAAAAACAAGCGTGTGAGATTGAAGTCAGATGCCATTGTTGAGGTTGTTGTTATTTTGTCAAAAGTTAAAGTTCCCTGCTCATTTACATTATAATAAACACTTCCAATATTTTCTAAAGCGTAGGAGCTTAGGTTTGATTTTTCAGGAACAACAAATTTGAATATGTCAAATTTCAGCCCTGGCTCGACAACAATGCCTATTGAATTGAAATCGAAAGCAACTGAAAACTCCTGGCTTGCAAGATTCCTGAAATAATTAATTATGTACAACGTGCTTGTATCGTCTAAACCTGCCATCTTGCTGCCTGTTCCGGCTATGTCACCAATTGTTGCGGCTCCTCTTGGATTCCATATGTCAGGCACATTATTGTCTTTCGTATATTTTGAGAAAATCTTGTCAAAAGAGTATTTGCTGAGAGCAGGCTCGAAAACCCTTGAGTTGTTTGGAACAGTAATCCCATCCCAGCAAGCTTCATTTTTCAAAGGATTTTCAAAGAAATCATTGAAATCATCCCCGCAGCAGCCAACTCCTGAAATGCCAGTGCCGCTCTCTACAGCACAGGCTGCAGAGCCGACAAGCCCGCCTTCTGACGGAACAAAGCTGTCAGCAGTTTTTTCATTCCAGCCTTTGGTTGAAAGCCAATACTTTGACTTGTTTACAGAATCAGGATCTCCCAAATCAGCAGTCAGCGGTGTAAATCCTAAATCATTATATGATGAACCAGTATAAGTTATTGGCGTATACAGCACGCCGGTGTGCGCTAAGGTTGAGAAAGTCACAGCCTGTCCATTAAAGTTCTCATCAGCGGGCTTGAATCCATCACGAGTATCGTAAGTGTATTTGTAAATCCTGCTGTTGGTGCAGTATAAAGGAGCTGATGGCTTGTCTCTTACGTCTGCTTTAATCGGCCCAGTGCCATTATCATAAAACAATGTTTCATCAGGCACTATCACGCCATCATAACAGCAGCCGACAGTGTCAAATCCTGGATTTGAAGCATCTTTTACAGATACTGAAAAAGTTTCATTAGGACTGCAGCAGTAAGGTACTGTTGTAGTTTCGACAGTATCTCCTCCTGCTTTTGCATAATAATCAGTTGCATAAGAGAAATCGTCAGTCGGAGCGCCAGTGCTTCCAACCCATCCTCCTGTAAATTGCTGGTCAGGGAAGTTATCTGCAATGCATGCGGATACTGAATTGTCAGGTGTGACTATGAAAAGAGGAACAGCCAACGCATCATAAGCCCTAGCTTCTGCACCCATCGGATGAGTAAAATCATATTCCAGCACTGCACCCTTTTTGTCATAAACAGATTTTAATGAGGTGAGCTGTGTCTGCAAATATTCTGGCAGTGTCTTCTTATGGGCATCCAGAATTTTTCTGCAATTATCTTTCAATTCATTGACTTTGATAGCTTCACAATCAGTAGAGAAAGATGTTAGGTTATTGCTAAGATTCACTTCATTGCACAAGTCAGACTCTCCGACACAAAGAATATACTCTCCAGGAGTTTTCAGGTATGAAGGGCTTTTCTTGTCCCCTCCTGTAGCTGACTCTTGAAAGTCAGACAGATTAGTAATAAGGTGTGACGCAAAACGATAATCCGCAAGTAAAGGGCCATCGCAATCAGCAGGATATTTAGACTTTTCAAAGCCTTTTTCAGGATCGTAAGAGCAATCAACTTTTGACATACTAACATCAGCAAATTCTGTTACAATTTTTCCAGAGCTGTTCTGCATAGAATTTAAGTCTACCCTGAAAATCTTGGCAACAGGATCCTTTAATCCTCGGGGATACTGCTTGCAATAACCGTTGTACCCTTCATCTCCATTTCCAGAATCATCTAGTCTGCTGTCCTTATCAACTGGCTGATAGCAGTTAGAAAATGGCAGACAGTCTTCTATAATATATCCGAAATAAGGGTAACTGCCTTCTTCTGTTCCAGCATCGTACCCATTTAAATCCATATTCACATTTTTACCTGATACTTTAGATGATTGTCGATAAATGCATAATTTATTTGTGTCTGTATAGCAGTCAATAAGTCTAGTATCACTACATCGTTGGTCTGAAGGAATAATTGTTCCTTTCAGCGGTCCTTTCAAAATTTTGACATCATTATTGTCCATAAACCCGCATTCATAGATATTTTTATACACACCACCCCAGTAAGGTCTATTAACCTGATTACTGGCAGCGCATGAAGACCAGGCAGTTGCTTTTATGACATTACAATCACTTCCATATTGAATATTGATTGTAACAGATACACCCGGAACAGAACCTGATGCGTCATTTTCTGAAACATCTCCAACAACCTTATTACTGAAAGTTGACCCCTTTCCTGTTTTTTTGATAATCCTTAGCAGATCCCCTCCGCCAGGGAAAAAATTCGGGCTTTCATCTAAAGTGCTAGCTATATCGCTATCTTCACGAACTTTACTAACAACAGCACTTACATCAGTTGCATCAAAAGTGGTTTGTGGTGAAAATTTTTTAATATCATCGCAACCGCAAGAATGCAGAAATAATGATAATACACATATTAATACGATGAACTTAAACTTTACAGAACTAACCGCACACCTCTTTATATTACTCATCTTTTATAAATAACATATATCCAATTATAAAAGTTTCGCTAATTTTGATTTAAATAGATATTTATAAAGAAATCATATCAATTACAGCCTTCATATCCCTCTCTGCCCTCATGTCCCACTCATTCTTGGCAAAGGAGAATACTATTGTCTGCACCTTATACTTTTTGCACAGCTCAATATTCTGCTTGATTCTAGCAAGAAGTTTGATTCTTTGAAAGCCAGATGTATTCAAAAGATTGCTGAAGTTGAATCCGATTATTTTATCTTTGTCTTTCGCTATCGCACACAAAACTTCATTCAGCCCTGAATTCCTTTGGAATGTGAAATCTTTTTCTTCATGCTTTTCCATATCAAAAACAATCTTGATTGCTGGATTTTCGAGAGAAGCCCTTGCATTTTTTGATGATAGAACATAATCAACTTTTCCTTTCATGGCTTGAGGATTTTTCGGGTTCAGGATACCGAACTTAAGCTGTATTTTATCGCTGCTAAGCTTTGGAATTTTCCTGATGTCATCATAAACTAAAATTAATTCTCTGATTCCGAGCTTCTTAGCCATTTCTATGAGCTCTTTCTCGTTTCCGTTTGGATAGACTATGTCCATGTAGTCTAAAAGTGTGTTTTTCTATATAAATAGAATTATTTACAATATGGAAATTTAAGTTTATACTTCTTGACTAACTCACAACTTTTGCACACATCTTCCTGACAAGGGTCGCTGCAATATTTGCAGTAATTCAGTTTCCCGCCAGAATATTTCCTTTTCAAGTCAGGAAGTATTTCCAGAAATGAATTTATGATTCCATTCTTAGAGCCAGGATGCTTTTCTTCCAAATCATTAAGCGCATTGCGGACATCATGCCTGAACGAATCATGGATGTAAGGGCATTCTGTATGCATAACTGGAAATTTCATCAAGAAAGCGTAAGCAGCAGTTTCTTTATCTGAAACCAAATAAAGCGGCTTTATTCTTGTTATGAATTTTTTGTCAGAAATAATTCCAGTAATCGGACCGAGTGTTGCAGAGCGCTGCCAGTTGACTTTTATTTGATTCATGATTACAGACTGGCATTCATCATCAAGATTATGCCCTGTAGCTAATTTCGTTGCTTTCAGCTCTCTTGCTTTCTGATTCAGCAGCATCCTCCTAAAAACCCCGCAGATGCTGCATGGATAGCCGAACTTTGAAAGCTCATCGAGTGTCTTTCCGAATTCTTTCTTGAAAGAATAAACATAAAGCTTAATCTTGTGCTTCTTGCAAAATTTTTGCGCATCCTTCAGTGTTTTGTCGCGGTATCCTGCAATTCCCTCATCAATCAGTATTCCAAATATTTTTATTTTTGGATTCTGCTTAGCAATCTGATTCAAAATATAAAGTGTTGTTGTGGAATCCTTTCCTCCAGAAATCGCCACAGCAATATTTTCTTCCTTTCCGAGAAGATGATAATTCCTAATAGTCCGTAGAACTTTCGATTCGTAATATTCTATGTAATGTTTCCTGCAAAAGCTCCTGTTAACTAATGAGAATACAGGATTCGCTGAACATTCTTTGCAAGCCATCATCCACCTGATACGACATTCAGGATTCTGACCTTGTCGCTGTCTTTCAAAATAGCTGATTCTGTAACTAATGAACCATTTTTCACAACAAGAACTGTTGAAGGATTCACCTTAAGCTTTTTCAGCAATTCATCAGCCTTGATCTGCTTTACCTTCAGCTTCATTTTCCTGTTTTCCTTCTCGATAAATATGTCCATAACTCTTTTGTCTATACCAAGATTTATATACCTTTCTCCTTCAATGTGCATAGCATCATTAAGGTTATGCTTTCAAACAAAGATGTGAGGGGGACGTGGGGGCTTTAATGAAACATCAAGCATCACTTTGTCAGCCGCCCACACTAGGAAAAAACAAATTTTAATCAATCTAAAATGATGAATCTATACATCATCCGCTACGGGGAAATATGGCTTAAGGGCCTGAATCGCAAGTTCTTTGATGACAAATTAGTCAGAAGCATAAAGCTCCAGGCAAAGGCCAAGATTAAGAAAATGCACAACAGGATTATTGCAACTTCTGATAAGGATATTGAAGACAAACTTAAGACTGTTTTTGGCATACAAAGTTTCAGCAAGGCATTGATTGTTGAAAAGGACTTTGAAAAAATAAAAGAGGCTGCTTTCGAGGG
>CAIVOO010000039.1 GCA_903907555.1 uncultured archaeon
ATGTGACATCCAACATATTAACAAATGATGTCATTAACTGGTTGGATGAAAATCATGACAAGAAAATGTACTTGTGGGTGCATAACATGGATCCGCATTTCAATTACAATCCGCTGCCAGAATACGAGAGCAGATTTGGGTTTTCAAACAATACATGCGGCAGGGTAACTAATGGTTATGATATTGTCGAAATAAGAAAGGTTGTCAGCAACCTGACTGAAGATGAGATAAGGTGCCTTGTTTCGCTGTACGACGCAGAGATTTCTTATACAGACGAATACATAGGAAAAGTTCTTGACAAAATAAATAGCCTTGGCTTGGATAACAGGACTATGGTGATTATCACTGCAGACCACGGCGAAGAATTCAGGGAAAGGACGATGATTGACCACGGGTTCACTGTTTACAATGAGGTTACGCATGTTCCATTATTAATAAGATACCCATCCAGTGATTCTCCTATTAGAATTTTTGACAATATCGGAACAAAAAGCATATTTGATATTATTATGGCTTCAATCAAATCACAAAAGCTAAATTTGGATGATGATATCATAAGCAGGACATATTGTTATGCAGCATGTGATAATAAGACTTCAGCTTCTATTATATCAGGAAACTATAAATACATTTATTCCTACGAAGGCGAACCAGAACAATTCTTCAACTTAGCTGATGATCCTGGAGAGAGAAATAATATTGAGAAATCTGATGCCAAGGAAAAATTAAGAAGCAAGCTGCAAGGCTGGATTATGGCAAACAATTATTCTGCTAAACCCCCTTCCAAAAAATCTCTTGAAGCTGAAAAGGAAACAGATGAACGGCTAAGATCTTTAGGCTATATCAACTAATCTTCTCCATAAAAACCTTTATATACCAATACATAATTCTATGTATCGGGGTGTTTGATGGATAATAGGACTACCATACA
The DNA here is from genome assembly GCA_903907555.1 of uncultured archaeon. Taxonomy (GTDB): domain Archaea; phylum Nanobdellota; class Nanobdellia; order Woesearchaeales; family CAIVOO01; genus CAIVOO01. Next base: position 932 of record CAIVOO010000039.1, read on the forward strand.
GGTCTCTGAAAAACTGAGGAAAGAGCTGAGGGAATTGGCTTCTAAGAGAGATATTTCTTATCAGGAGCTTCTTGATGACATGATTTCTGTATTTAAGGAATTAGACAGGGAAAGAACAGTAGTCTCCATACCGAAAAATATTTCGGAAAGGATAAGAGTAAACATCAAGGGGACAGACATAAAATCAGTTTCTGAATACACCACATTCATACTTAGGATGATTCTCGCAGAAAAGGCAGACATGAACAGCAACGATGCTGAAGAGATAAAAAAGAAACTGAAAAGTCTGGGGTATCTTTAAGGAGGAATGGAAAATGGCAGATAATGCGAATTGCATATTGGCTAAGATAGCAAGGGAAGAAATTCCTGCAAATATATTTTACAGGAACAAGGAATATCTTGCGATTCTTGATGTTAACCCAATACTGCCAGGACATAGCCTGGTGCTGCCAAGAAGGAATATAACAACTGTCCACGATTTAGACGCCGAACAAAAAAAATGGCTTGGCATTTCGATTTATGATGTCTCGCAGATTTTAGCTTCTGAATTCGGGCCTGACATTTCAATTTTAAATACAAGCGGCAAAGGCGCAAGCCAAAGCATTGAATATTTCCACATCCACCTTATCCCGAGATATGTGGGAGACAGGTTATGGGATGGCAAGAAGTCCAGGGTGGTTACTGACAGGTCATCTGACTTTCCAAGAATGTCGCCCAATTCTGAAGAGTTGGTAAAATTATGCGCTAAGTTAAAAGGTCATTATGATGCGATGAGGTAAACAAAATGGATCACTTGGATGAATTAGAAAGCAAGAGCATTTTCATAATCAGGGAAGCATACAAGCAGTTCAAGAAAGTCGCTTTGTTATGGAGCATTGGAAAGGATTCTTCGACTTTGTTATGGCTGACAAGGAAGGCTTTCTACGGAAAAATCCCATTCCCAGTAATTCACATTGATACAAGCTACAAGTTTCCTGAAATGATTGCCTGGAGAGAGGAATACGCTCAGAAGTGGGGCCTGAAGATGATTATAGGCCAGAACAAGGAAGCATTGGCGAATGGAATGTGCAGCAAGAACAAGCTTGCCTGCTGCACCGCATTAAAGACAGATGCGCTAAAACAAGTTATTGCAGAGCACAAATTTAGAGCATTATATCTCGGAATAAGAAGAGATGAGCATGGCGTGAGAGCAAAAGAAAGAGTTTTCTCGCCGAGAAATCAGGATTTCAAATGGGACTACAAGAACCAGCCGCCAGAACTGTGGGATCAATATAAAGCGAAGGCAGAAGAGGAAGAACATATCAGGGTACATCCACTGCTCCACTGGACAGAATTGGATATCTGGCAGTACATCAAAAGAGAAAAGATTCCGATAACTGACTTATACTTTTCAAAAGAAGGAATGAGATACAGGAGCATTGGCTGCAAATGCTGCTGCGCTCCTGTGAAATCAAATGCTGATGACATAGACAAGATGATAGAAGAGCTGAAAACAACGAAACAGGGAGAGAGGGCAGGAAGAGCCCAGGACAAGGAGGAAGCCAATGCAATGCAGAAGTTAAGAGCATTGGGCTATATGTGAGGTCTTAAAATGAAATCGAAACATACAACATGGATTTTTGCAGCTGTTTTTATAATTTTGATAGCAGTGCTTTTGTTTTTTATGTTAGGGGGAAAGAGCACTTATGTTAAAAAAACAGATGCTTCAGGATTGGAAGGAAACATCAGGGTATCAGGAGCATTTGCTTTGTATCCTATGATGGTGAAGTGGGCTGAGGAATTCAACAAAATCCATCCGAATGTGAAGATTGACGTATCTGCAGGCGGAGCCGGAAAGGGAGTTGCAGATACATTGTCAGGATTGGTCGACATAGGAATGGTGTCAAGGGACATCAGCCAGGAAGAGATTGACAAAGGGGC
>CAIVOO010000040.1 GCA_903907555.1 uncultured archaeon
TAGTATCTTGAAAAATGCGTCTTCCTGACATAAGACAGTATTGAATTGAAAGTTCCTGCAGAAAGTATTGTAATTGTGAATCCGAATGTTATGATTCCATAAATAATTGGAATTAGCTTGAACCAGAGAAGAACTGCTGTAACAAAAATTATTGATATCAACAGGCTATTGGCCCTTGTCCTTCCTGAAAATTTTGCCTCTGCAAATGAGAACTTGTATATTGCGTATAATCCGAAAAACAGCTGAAAAAGCCCCACATAAGTTATTGCATCAATAATTGTTATGTTGGAAAAATAAGTTGTGAAAAGCGGAATTGGAAGATTCTCGAAAATCACTTTGATTCCATGCATGAGTATTGCTTTCTTGTAAACGAGAAAATTAGCAAGAAGTATGAAAAACGTTGAGAAAAGTATCAGCTCGTATTCTATGCCGCGCTCATTTATTTTCTGGAGCTTAAGCATCAGCTGGTGCATCCATAATATGGGGATTAATATGAGCGAAAGCGGCGAAGTTAGTGTAATAAGAATTATTAAGAAAATGTAAATATTAACATAATTCTTGCCCGCAGAGATTAGCGAGTAAATCAAGAATAAGAACAGCAGCATAAACAATGAGAAAGAAGAGACAGAATAAACTGTAGAGCTGAAAAATGCTGGTATCAGAGATGAGAATAATGCTGCGATAAACGCAGGATATTCATCTTTAGTAAGAGCGAAAGCTATCAGATATACTGGAATTATGCATAATGCAAGGAGAAGCTGAGGCAGAATGCTTGCAGCCACCTGCAAAGGCATGAATAATCCAAATGCTGCAAGAAGATATTCAAACAGCGGCATAAATGGATAGAACTTTCCGCCATAGCTAAGCTGGTCGTGAAATGCCGGCAATCCTGTGCTTTTTATCTGCTCCGCCTGCCTTATTGAGAAGTATGAATCATAATCAAAAGCGTTTGAACTAAATGAAAGGTACAGGCGCACGCCTAATGTAACAAGGAACAACAATACAACAGCATATTTGTAATTAATCTTCATAATGTAATATTCTTGAGTATTATTTATATATCTTTTTGGTAAGCTTTATAAAAGAGAGTGGTTTATAAATAGCCATGATTGACAAAAAAGATTTCGAAACAATGCGCAAAGAGATAAAGGATTTTGACAGTCAGCGCGACATGCTGATAAAGGAATCAAGAAATGTGATCAGGCTTTCCAAGGAAGTAATCTATTCAATACATAGGAATGATATGAAACAAGTTCCGAGACTGATTGCAGAAATGAAAAAAGAGCTTGACAAGATCACAGACATGACGAAAAAGCACACAGAGCTTTACTATTCTCCAAGCTACAAGATAGCTGTGCAGGAATATGTCGAAGCAATGGCATACTATTATTTTGTCACAAAGAAAAGGCTGCCCACGCACACTGAGCTTGAAGTCAGGAGCGATGAATTCCTTTTGGGATTGTGCGACTTGACAGGCGAGCTTGTGAGGAAGGCAATAAACTCAGCAATAAACAAGGACTACAAGACAGCTGTGGTGATTAAGGATTTTGTGTTTGATTTGTATGTCGAACTGCTCAAGTTTGACTTCAGGAACGGCGAGCTTAGAAAGAAATTCGATGGAATAAAGTATGACTTGAAGAAATTAGAGGATTTGGTTCTTGATTTGAAGCTGAAAGGAAGAAAGTAATATCTTATCTAATTTTTAATATACTCAACAGTTCTTTCGGCGAGCTTATGACATAATCTGCAGAA
>CAIVOO010000041.1 GCA_903907555.1 uncultured archaeon
AATGAGAAAGGGATATGCGCTTCAACAGGCTCTGCCTGCACAGCAAAATCTCTTGAGCCTTCTCATGTTATTACATCATTAGGACTGCCTTATGAGGCAGCCCACGGAAGCCTGCGCTTTTCTCTAGGAAAATACACAACAGGCAAGGATGTTGATGCAGTTTTGAAATTTTTGCCTGAGATTGTTAAAAATCTGAGGCTTTTGTCGCCTGTCAGGCTGAAAAAGGAGGATATGAAACGATGAGCGCCAATGTTATTTCTGGAAAAAATGAATGGTTTTATTCAGACGCTGTAAAAGAGCATTTTTTCCATCCAAAAAACATTTTCAAGACAGAAGATGAGAAAAAGAGATACAAAGCAGACGGTGTCGGGATTGTCGGCTCGCCTGCATGCGGCGATGTCATGGAATTAATGATTAAAGTGAGGAATGACAAGATAGCTGACTGCAAATGGTCAACTTTCGGATGCGCATCTGCCATAGCCTCAACATCAATGCTTTCTCTGATGGTTACAGAAAAAGGCGGGATGAAGCTTGATGATGCACTTAAAATAAAGCCAAATGATATCATGAAGCGCTTGGGAGGGCTTCCTGAAAGAAAAGTCCATTGCTCTGTGCTTGGTGATAAGGCTTTGAGAGCTGCTATTAATGATTATTTCAGAAAATCTGAGCAATATGAACGGATTGCTGTCGATTCTGGAAAAATAGTTGATAAAATTCTAAAGATAACAGACAAAGACATAGAACAGGCTGTTCTGGAAGGCGCAAAAACTTTCGAGGATGTCCAGAAGAAGACCAAAGTTGGCATACAGGACAAGAGCTGCATACCTGAAGTGAAAAGGTTGATAGAACAATTTAAGGAAAAGTATTGCGAATACTAAATCTTCATTACTTCAAACCAAGTCAGTAGCAATCTATCTATTGCTTTCATCAAACTCTCTCCTTTACCCTCAACAGTTATGCAATTGTCTTTTATTGTGACTTTTGGCTCTTCTGATATTTTAATGAATATTGTGGGCAATTGTGTTGAGTTGCATTCAACTATTGGCCTTGTTAAGCAGGCATTCGTCTCATTCTTTATGCACGCAGCGACAGGAGTGATGTCCAAAACCTGAGCCATATTAATTGTAAGCTCTGCAGCAGCCAGAGCAGTATATCCTAACTCGCGTTCTGTCGGATCAAAAGTAACAAATATTGATGTGTAATTTGAGAAAACTTTAGGATATGCATTTATGGGAATTGTTTCAAGATCCCTTGGGCCGTATCTTAATGGAATATTGTAAACCCAGTCTGTGTTATTTCTCTGTATTTTTGTGTTCCAGCTCCCAGAAACATTCCTGAATTCGAATCCATTGTACATGTAAGCCTGCTCTTTTTCAACAGCTGGCTTGTAAAACATTCTCAATGCAAGAATCACAATAAATATCAAGAGCAGCATCACAAAAATTTTTATCAGTCTTTTTGTGCTTTTGTCAAATCTTCCCTCATTAGAATTTTCCCTGTCTTCTGCCCACTCCTCTTCCTCTTCGACACTCTCTGGCTTGCAGACAAGTACCTCTTCCTCTACCGGTTTAGTTTTTTTCTTCATTTGATTATTCCGAGAGCGGTATATGCAACCCTATCCTTCAATAATGTAGGATTACCTTTAAGCAGTATGCAGTTATTGTCAAACTCAACTGTTGAGTTATCAGAAGTTCGTTCTATGTCTATTACAG
>CAIVOO010000042.1 GCA_903907555.1 uncultured archaeon
TCACAGCCATAAGCAAGGAAAATCCTGTCGCTGATTTGATTCTGGAAAAAGGATTGAAGAAAAGCGATTTTGTCGGCATATGGATGAATGATACAAATTTATCATGGGGAAATCTTGTCGGAACTAACGAAAGCACAAAGGTCAACGTTTACACAAGATCAGATTCCTGCGGAGCTGCAGAAACCTGGGCCAAATACCTTGGTGGAAAGCAGGAAGATTTGAAAGGAATTGCTGTATACGGCGATCCTGGAATTGCAGAAGCTGCCAAGAAGGATGTTAATTCAATAGGATACAACAATCTTAATTACGCATACGACCCAAACACAAGCTTGGCTGTTGAAGGGCTGATTATTGTGCCGATAGACGTGAATGAGAACGGAAAGGTTGATCCTGAAGAGGACGTAAGCACAAAAGAAAAAGCCATCAAGGCGATTTATGCAAATGTGTATCCCTCGCCTCCTGCAAGAAATCTCTTTATCATGGTGAAGGGAAATTTCTCAGGAGTAACTGCTGATTTTGCGAAATGGATACTGAATGACGGGCAGGCTTTTGTGGATGAGGTAGGCTATATAAAGCTGACAGACAGCGAGCTCTCAGACGCGAAGAGCAAAGTCTGATTAGCCATCACAAATGAAAGCAAGGAAGAAAGCGGATTCAATCGCTACTTTCTTTTTTTATTCTTCAGCAATATTCATAGGAATCCTTGCTCTCATCATTTTAGCAGTTCTTGTTGTAAAATCATTGCCCATACTTTCAAATAACAATTTTTTTGAGCTTCTTTTTTCAAGCTCTTGGCGTCCGTCCAGAGGAGAATTCGGATTCCTGCCTTTTATTGTGGGAACCATAGAAGTCACTTTGATTGCCATGGCTATAGCAATACCAATCTGCCTGCTGAGCTCGATATATCTTTCAGAATACGCGACCAAAAGAATGAGAAGCATCTTCATGCCTGTCATAGATTTGCTGGCAGGAATACCATCTGTGGTTTTTGGCTTGTTCGGTATCCTAGTTATCGTGCCGTTTGTATCATTTCTTGGAAAAATGTTTGGCTCATCCACAACAGGCTACAGCCTGCTGTCCGGAAGCATAATCCTTGCAATAATGGTGTTCCCGATAATAATTTCTGTGGCGACTGCTGTGCTCAGGTCTGTGCCGCATGAGCTTAGGGAGAGTTCGCTGGCATTGGGAGCCACAAGATGGCAGACTGTGAAGAAAGTTGTTGTCAGAAGCTCAATCGGCGGGCTTATAGCAGCGGTTGTGCTTGGATTCTCGAGAGCGATCGGAGAGACAATGGCAGTTCTTATGGTAATAGGAAATGTTGCAATAATACCTAAATCATTGTTCGATCCTGCATACACTTTAACATCTCTTATTGCAAATAATTATGGAGAGATGATGTCGATACCTATGTATGATTCAGCTCTTTTGCTCGCTGCACTTATGCTGCTCCTGATTGTGGCTTTTTTTAACATAATATCTCACATCATACTTTCAAAATTAATAAAACACAATTATACAAATGAAGCGTAAAATAAAAAGAAGTGAAATTGAAGAGAAGATATTCAAGATACTCATGATTGTATCCCTTGCGATAGTTTTGCTTTCACTTATCGGGATAATATCTGTAATAGTGATAAAAGGTTTCTCTGCATTGAGCTGGTCCATGATTTTCGAGACTCCGAAAGGAGGATATTATCTCGGCAAGGAAGGAGGGATAGCAAATGCAATAGTCGGCTCACTTTATCTTGCATTCGGGGCGCTCATTCTTTCATTGATAGTAAGCATACCTCTGGCTTTTGCCCTTCAGAAAGATTATTTGAATAAAAAAATTGCAAACTTGATCAGGGTGCTGCTTGATGTCCTGTGCGGAGTGCCCTCGATTGTGTATGGCGCGTTTGCATTTATTGTCATGATGCATTTCATGATAAGGGCATCCCTTCTCGGAGGGATAGTCACGCTTGCGCTTTTCATGACGCCCATAATGACAAGGGCAATGGATGAGTCAATCAGGCTGGTTCCTGCCGAGCTGAAAGAAGCATCTTACTCAATGGGCGCGACAAGGTTCGAGACTTCATTCAAGATTGTGCTAAGGCAGTCTCTGCCTGGAATTGCAACAGCTGTTTTGATTGCATTCGGAAGAGGCATAGGCGATGCAGCATCGATATTATTCACAGCAGGATACACTGATTCAATACCGACATCGCTTTTCAGCCCTGTCGCTTCACTGCCGCTGGCAATATTCTTCCAGATAGCAACCCCGATAGCTGAAGTGCAGAGAAGAGCTTACGCCTCTGCATTTATACTGCTGGCGATAGTCCTTATCGTCAGCATAATCACAAGATATTTAAGCAGCAGATTTTCGAGGTACAACCTGAGCTGAGGAAAATGACGCACACAAAACTTAGGAAACTGAAAATTTCATACGGGGACAATCATGCGCTTAAAGAGATAAATGTCGACATACCTGACAAGCAGATTACAGCAATAATCGGGCCTTCCGGATGCGGAAAGACAACCCTGCTGAAAAGCATAAACAGGATAATAGAGCTTTCTGAAGGAGTCAAAGTTCGAGGAGAGGTCTTGATTGATGGGGCAAATATCTACGGCAAAGATGCAGATGTGCTTGCGCTAAGAAAGAAAGTAGGCTTTCTTCCGCAAAGGCCGTGCCCCTTGCCGATGTCTATTTATGATAATGTTGCTTTCGGGCCGAGGATACACAGGCTGAGCGAGGAGCAGATAACAAAACAGCTTGAAAAGCAGAAAACAAACGGCCTTGTGAAAAAAGAGAAATCAAAAAAGTATCAGGATTATTCAAAGATGGACCATCTTGTTGAGCATTATCTCAAGCTTGCCGGGCTTTGGGATGAAGTGAAAGACAGGCTGCATTCGTCAGCTTCAAAACTTTCGATAGGACAGCAGCAGAGGCTTGCGCTTGCAAGAGTGTTAGCGATAGAGCCTGAAGTGATTCTTGCTGACGAGCCGACTTCTGCCCTTGACCCGCTTTCTGCAAAGCTTGTCGAAGAGCAGTTCAAGCTGCTGAAAAAGGATTACACAATTGTTATAGTAACTCACATTCTCCGTCAGGCAAGAAGGATTGCCGACTATGTGATGTTCATGTATTTGGGAGAGCTGATTGAGCACGGTCCGGCAGAAAAGTTTTTCAATGCTCCGCAAAAAGATAAGACAAAAGAATATCTGTCTGGAGAGATAAGCTAAAATGGAAAAAAATAATGATTCGCAGGAAAATCTGAAATTTGTAATTGTAGGGCATGTCGATCATGGCAAGTCCACATTAATCGGAAGACTGCTCTATGATACAGGTTCTTTGCCTGAAGGTAAGATTGAGGAGATAAAAGCATTATGCGAATCAATGGGCAGGGAGCTTGAATTCGGATACATAATGGATAATCTGGAAGAGGAAAGGGACCAGAATATCACTATTGACACAGCGCAGATATTTTTCAAGACAAAAAGAAGGGAATACACAATCATTGATGCTCCGGGGCATGTCGAGTTCGTCAAGAACATGATTACAGGAGCCTCGCAGGCAGAGGCAGCAATCCTTATAGTGGATGCTGATGAAGGAGTCAAGGAGCAGACAAGAAGGCATTCATACATCCTAAGCATGCTCGGGCTGAAGCAGATTATTGTAGTAATCAATAAGATGGATTTGGTCGGATACAGTAAAGAAAGATTTGATGAAGTCAATAAGGAGCTGGCAGAATTTTTAGGGAAAGTAAACATAAAGCCGATGTACTTAATTCCCATCTCTGCAAAGAAAGGGGATTTCATCGCGAACAGAAGCGGGAATATGGATTGGTATTCAGGACCGACAGTCCTTGAAGCGCTGGACACATTCAAGCCTCATGTTTCAAAAGATTCTTTGCCCCTGATATTCTCTGTGCAGGATGTCTACAAGCCTGACAAAAGGATAATTGTCGGAAGGGTTGAGACTGGAACTTTAAGGAAAGGCGATGAAATCATCATACTTCCGTCAGGCGAGAAGACTTCTATTGAAAGCATTGAGGAATTCCTGAGAGAAAACATTTCAGAAGCAGAGACAGGAAGAGCCACTGGCTTTGTATCAAAGGATAAAGTCTTTGTTGACAGGGGCAACATAATCTGCAAGCAGGAATTCATCCCAAAAATCAAAGATAAATTCAAAGCGCATCTTTTCTGGATGGACAAGGAGCCGCTGAAGAAAGGCGAAAGGCTTATGCTGAAATGCTCGACACAGCAGGTTGTCTGCGAAGTGGAAGAATTCTCGCGGATAATCGATTCTTCAACCCTGCAAGTCATTGACAGGAATGACGAGCTGAGAAACAGGGAAGTTGCGGATGTTGTCATAAAAACAGACAAGCCGGTGATTGTAGAGAACTTCAATGATGTTGAGGAATTGGGAAGGTTTGTCCTAGAAAGGCTGAACACCTGCGCTGGAGGGATAATTACAGAAGTGTGAACTTTTTAGCAATTATTATGTCTTGATAGCTTAAGAATTTCTTTCTTCCGCACCAGTTTCCGTAATGTATTGGCTTGATGACTTCAAGATTGTATCTTTTGTAAATATTCAATATTGTTTTTTCATCATATAGAACAGCAGCCTCAGGTAAGTCGAGATATTGCGTTGAATAATTTTCATGATGGAACTTAAAGTCGATTGTGCTCTTTCCTTGTGCCAATAATCTTTTTGATTCATCATTTTTCAGAAAGTATGTTATCAGGCATTTCCCATCCTTCTTCATGACTCTTGATATTTCTGAAAAATAATTTTCCATGTCTTCTGGAAGCATGTGAGTGAATACTGAAGTCAGAAAAACAAAATCAAAGCTCTCATTTCTGTATGGGAATTTGAATTCAGAAGCATTTATTTTTCCTGCAGGATTGTAATGCTTGTTGTAAACATCTGTAAATCTAAAATTGAAATTTGAATACCTTGCTGTAATATTGTCCTGGCACCAGTCAATCTCTTTTTTTACAATGTCGAAACCCTCATATGAGCCTGTTTTAAGATATTTTGTCAGCGGTATTGCCATTCTTCCAACGCCGCATCCAATGTCAAGCACTTTGTGATGCGGCTTGAGGCTGCAGAATTTTATGAAATTCTTTAGAAAATGCTGACCGATATCCTTGAAATCGCCGCTGCCGATTGCAGTTATATACTTTTTCGGCGGCATTGGTATTCCATTGTTCCTTTTCCAGAACTTCCAGTTTATCATGACACTATTTAGCTATGCTTTCTTTATAAATATTGGGAGCAACCTTTATAAACAGGTTTATTTTCTTGTTTATGGGGGTATTTATAAATGGTTGAGGGTGTTGAGATAAGTGTAGTTTTGCCTTGCAGGAATGAGGAGAAAGCAATAGGTTTCTGCATCAAAAGGATAAAGGAAGTATTTCTAAAGTACAACATTAACGGGGAAATCATAGTCTCTGATTCTTCTAAAGACAGGTCGCCAGACATTGCAAGAGAGCTTGGAGCGATTGTTGTAAAGCATGACAAGAAAGGCTATGGAATCGCTTATCTTGAAGGATTCAAGGCTGCAAAAGGAAAATACATATTGATGGCAGATGCTGATGGGACTTATGAATTCAGGGATATACACAAATTTCTGCATTATCTAAAGCAGGGATATGATTTTGTGATAGGCGACAGGTTTGGCGAAGGCATGGATAAGGACATAATGCCCTGGACGCACAAATACCTAGGGAATCCCGCGCTTTCAGGAATGCTGAGATTATTTTTCGGAACAGAAGTGAAAGACGCCCACTGCGGAATCAGGGCGATTACAAGAAAAGCGCTTGACAAGCTTGACTTGAAAACAACAGGCATGGAATTCGCTTCTGAAATGGTTGTGAAAGCGATAAAAAATAGATTAAGAATAAAGCAGTTCGCAGTGCCTTACTACAAAAGGATAGGCGAATCAAAATTAGAGACGTGGACAGACGGGTGGAGGCATCTGAGATTCATGCTGCTTTATGCACCTGACTATTTGTTCATGATTCCCGGATTATTCTTGTTTATTATCGGCATAATAGTGATGGCGTTGTTCCTCGTCGGACCGGTAAAGATTGACGGGCTTGTGCTGTACACTCACCCGATGATTGTCGGAAGCTTCCTTACTATCGTCGGATACCAGATACTGACATTGGGAGTCTATGCAAAGACTTACGCGGTAGCTACGGGATTTGAGAAAAGGGACAGGGTTGTTGATTTCATTGCAAAGTACATAAACTTCGAGTCAGGCATAATAATCAGCCTGCTGCTCTTGCTTCTGAGCTTTGGATTCGGCGTAAAGATATTATTGACATGGATATCAAGCGGATATCCGGCAATGTTAAGAACCAATGATATGATTTTGATACTCACGCTGGCAATAACAGGCGTGCAGACAATGTTCTCAGCATTCTTCCTTAGCCTATTGCTAGTTGGGAAAAGATGAAAATTTTTGAGTATTTGAAAAAGAATAAAAAATTGCTGTTTTGGATAATTCTATTATTATTAATATTTTCAATTGGATATTATTTAAGAGCTTATATTGCAATACACAAGGGTTTGGAGGGTTCTCCCTATGAAATTTTCACCAGCAAATACGAATACAAACTTTTCAGTACAGGTTTTGGATATCATGATTATCAAGCCAAATCTTCCCGATACCCTACAAGCATTATTCTAAACTCGATTTTAAGACCTATATTCGGCAATATTTATCTACTTTATATTTTTGGAGCAATTGTAATATTCTTTTTAGGAAAGGAGATTTCTGGAAAAAACTTGGGGGGATTCTTGGCCTTTGCCCTGTACGCAGTATCTAGTGAAAATTTGATACAATACACAAAAACGATTGGAAGTTCAGGATTATGTTATGTTTTAATCTGGTTGAGCCTTTTATTCTTACTAAGATATCTAAGAGGCAGGAAGAACGCAGATATTGTCTTTTTTGCTATATCTTCGGTTTTAGCTCTTACAAGCTATCATAGCGGCGCTACTGCCTTTATTTTTTATTTATTCGGGATAGCTATCTCTTTAGCATATTCATCGAAAAAAGTTCCTACCAACAAGTATGTTATAGAAAAGAAACTGTTGATGGTTTTCATTGCCATATTCTTCTTTTATTATTTGTGGATAAAAATCTTTGATCCTGGCCAACTTTTGCTAATGCAAAACTCCTTATTCGCTGCTGTAAGCACAATTTTCAAATATCCTGTTTTAAAAGTATTATTATGTTTTACTGCGGTAGCTGTTTTTACACTTCTGATATTTCTAATCTCAAGATTGAAAATTATCGACTCAGAATATATCCCTTTATTGATGCTTATTCCCTCTGCAGTATTAATCTTCTCAAACATTGATTTTTTTGGAAAATTATTATCTTTGGGTGTTAAGAATTATTACAGTTCTTCAATGACTTTGAACAATTATCTTGCTCAGGCATTGCTCACTCACGTGTATGTAATTATTTTACTGCCTTACCTATTCAAAAGAGACCTTTCTGAAAAGTTTATCTTGTTAAGAGGCTGGTTGATAGGGTTAGTCCTCGTATTCTTGGCTTTATTAACTCAAAAATATTATGCCAGAATTTTTGATTATTCATTCCCGCTTATGTTTGTGCTGTTCGGATTATATTGGAGTAAAAAAAGGCCTTTCAGAATCATTGTTGTGACTCTAACCATAGCTTTCTTGATTATTTCTCAATTAATGATTTTTCATGATCCATTCACGATGAGAAGATATTATAATGTGGATGAAATGGACTCTGCCAAGAATGTCATAGGCCTTGGGTTGGACGGAGTTTTTGCCAGCGATCTAAGAACATCAGCATTATTCAGCTATCTGGATAAAAAAGATGTCTTATTCGGAAATTCCGGAGAGCCGCTTCATGATAAACTTTTCTACGAATATCAGAATATCACTGATCTGAACGTAAATTATGTCATTCTCTCAAAATACATGAAATATATTGTTTATGATGCTAATTTTGAAACTAAACCGATTTCAGATGAAGTCTTTGGTTATTATGACTCGAATTTTGAAAAAGTTTACGATGATGAGGTTTTAAAAGTTTATAAAATCACTCATAATCCCATTAAATCATTAGGGAATAGCACAATATGAAAATAGCAATATTCCACAACTTCATGGACAATATCGGCGGGGCTGAAGTAGTCACGCTCACGCTTGCAAGGGATCTAAAAGCAGATCTTTATACAACAAACATAAACCCTGACAAGATAAAAAAGATGGGATTCTCAGGAATAAGAATTATCTCGCTCGGAAAGATTCCTGTCAATGCTCCTTTCAGGCACATGCTTGCATTCCATAAATTCAGAAAATTGAATCTTGGAAAGAAGTATGATTTCTATATAATCTCAGGCGACTGGGCCATGTCAGGAGTCGTGAACAACAAGCCGAACATGTGGTACATGCACTCGCCTCTCAACGAGCTGTGGCAATTCAAGGATTATGTCCGTGAAAAGGTTCTTGCGCCCTGGAAGAGGCCAGTATATGATATTTGGGTCATGCTGTACAGATGGCTGAATAAAAGATATCTTAGGGATGCGCAGATTCTTGTGGCCAATTCTGAAAACACAAGGAGCAGATGCAGGAAATATTACGGAAGAGATGCAGTTGTTATTAATCCGCCGATTGAAACATCAAATTATCATTACAAGCCTCACAAGGATTACTGGCTTTCTGTAAACAGGCTTATTACGCATAAAAGGATAGAGATGCAGATGAAGGCATTCGCTAAGCTGCCCGACGAGAAATTAATCATCGTGGGAAGCTACGAGAAAGGCGCGAGGCAGTTCGAGGACTACAGGAGATATGTCGAAAGCCTCAAGCCAAAAAATGTGAAAATAATCAACTGGGTTGACCAGAAAGAGATGATTGACCTGTATGCGAACTGCAAAGGATTCATCACGACTGCAAGAGACGAGGATTTCGGGATGACGCCGATAGAGGCAATGGCTTCTGGAAAGCCTGTGATTGCAGCTAATGAAGGCGGATACAAGGAAAGCGTTATTGACGGTGTGACTGGAAAACTGATTGATAACATTAATCCAGACAAATTGGCTGAGGCGATAAAAGATATCGGGAAGAATCCTGAAAAATACAAGGATGCCTGCATCAATCGGTCGAAGAAGTTTGACACGAAGGAATTCATAAGGAAGATCAAAGAACAGATTGGTGCAAAATGATTTTAGGTCTTCAGATGGGGATGTTTAGAAACGAACCTTGGAAAGAATCCATAGACCATTTTATCATGCTTGCCAAAGAATGCTCGCTTAATGCCTGCGAACTTCATTTAGATGGGAGTTTATACAAATCTGCGATAAAAATAGGAGACAAGCATCAAGCAGATTACATTGTTGAGAATATGCGGCCAATCGTGAAAAAATTAGGAGTTCATCTGCCTTTTTTCAGATTAGGCCCTGTTTCAAAGAATAAAAAGTTGGCACAAGCCAGCAAAAAAATTCTTGAAGATTCTATTATGTTTGCATCAAAAATCAATGCAGATTATGTAGTTTTCCATGGGAGACAAGAAAAATCATCAAAAAAAAGCAGTTATGAAATATGGCTGAAGATGATTAATCATCTATCAAATCTTGCAGATAAAAAAGGATTGATATTCTGCCTTGAAAATGCAGACGATATCAAAGATGTTGGAGAAATAAGAAAGATTTTGGGCAAAACTTCGAATAGAACGAAAATTTGCCTTGATACAGGACACCTCTACGAAAGGGAATATTCAAACATGGGTTTAAGAAGATATTTTTATATCTTAAACGACCGTTTATTCCCTAGCCCATTTAAATTAAGATCTGGCCTTCCGATTAAGAACTATGAAAGCATTTCAGAAGTTTTAGAACTGTTCAGGAAGAGAATAGGATGCATTCATATCCATAATAATGATGGTGTAAAATCCCATGTGCCCATAAATGAAGGTAAGATAGATATGAAAACCTTAAGTAAGAGCAGAGATTTTCTGAAGGAAGTTCCAATAATCCTTGAGGCAGATTATAGGGACAGGAGCATCAGCACCATAAAAAAGGACATAATGCTTGTTCAGGAGATGCTATCATGAAAAAGATAGTCAGGATTTCCAATATGCTGCTTGGGAAAAAAGTAGAATATCTTTATGATGGCATTGTATTCTCAGCAAAACCAACTATAAAGAGAGTTACAAATTATTTGTTAAGCAGGATTGAACACAAATTAAGGATAAATAAGCCGTATTCATACCCTGTCGGGCTTCAGCTTGAGCCGACGACAAACTGCCAGCTTTCATGCCCTTTATGCCCGAGACAAAAGGATGTAAGATTAAACGGGCCTAGAGATATGGAATGGGATAATTACGAAAAGCTGATGAGCGAGATAGGGCCGTATCTCACCCACATAGCATTCTGGCAGTGGGGAGAGCCTCTTTTGCATCCAAAAATAAGCAGGATGATAAAACTCGCACATGATTACGGCATTATTACTGCAATCAGCACAAATGCACAGACTGATTTAAGTGAAAATGATATTTCAAAACTCATAAAATCAGGGCTTGACATGATTATCATTTCGATGGATGGGGTATCTGAAAAAACATACAAGAAATTCAGGAATGGAGGGAATGTCGAGAAAGTTAAGAATTTTACAAAGAAAATTGCAAAGGCAAAAAAAGATTTGCATAGCAAAACTCCTTTAGTTAATGTGCGTTGCATTGCAACAAGACATAATGAAGGCGAAATCGAGAAAGTAAAGAATTTTGCCACAAATGCTGGCGCAGATATTTTCTCAATAAAGGGCGTAAGCCTGTATCATGATGCAAGTCCTGAAAATCCTGATTTGCCTGAAAACAAAGCCTACAGGACCTATCAATACAGGGGAAAACATGAAGCAGAGCAGTATCGAAAGATGCCGAATTATTGCTGCAAACCCTGGGCTTATCCGACATTGAGAAACAATGGGAATTTGTTGATGTGCGAATGCGATCATCATATGGAACAATTGGTTGGAAATGTCTTTAAGGAAAGTTCATTCAGAAAAGTTTGGCAGAATAAAAAAGCTCAAGAAATACGCAGGAAATTTTCGAGGAGCGGAAAAATCGATTTAAGCTTCTGCAGGAGATGCAGGTATAAAATTGATGATGCGATGCGTGAGGTTGAGAATCTTAAGAAGGAGATAGAATAAAATGAAAGAAATAGAAATTACTCAATTTCCTGAAAAACTTCCTGGAAGCTTTTGGGGCATCACAACATTTTACAATCCTCAAAGGTACAAGAACAAGATAGAGAATTACAGGAAATTCAGGAACTCGATCAAAAAGCAAGGATTGAAGCTGCTGACTGTGGAGCTGGCTTTTGGAAATGACGATTTCGAGCTTAAGCATAATGAAGCAGATAAAATCGTGAGAGTCAGGTGCAATTCTGTGATGTGGCAGAAGGAAAGGCTTCTGAATATCGGCCTGAAAAATCTGCCTGAAGACTGCGATAAGATTGCATGGCTTGATGCAGACATCATTTTCTTGAATAAGAATTGGGTGAGCGAAACATCAAAACTGCTTGAAGATTACGCTATTGTGCAGCCGTTCTCCTGCTGCGTGAGGCTTCCGAAAGGAAATCCGAAGCTTAATCTTGCAGTCCTGGAAGAAGGAAGGTTGGAGGGAGAAAAGCAGAAGGGTGTTGTTTTCGCTTTTATAAGTTCTCACGGCCTGAAGTCATTTAATGATTTTGTCAAGTTTCATCCAGGCTTTGCGTGGGCCGGCAGAAAGAAGATTTTTGATGAGCTCGGGTTTTATGACAAGCTGGTGGCTTCCACGTCATCAGATACATTGATGGCGTTCTCTTTCTTGAAAAATTTGTTCAAATTCAACTTAAGGATATATCATGGAAAAATAAAAAGCGATTCAGAAGCATGGTCTGGCAAGATGTATGAAAAAACGTCTGGAAGCGTTTACTATGATGACGGCACAGTATTGCACCTTTTTCACGGCTCGATGAACAACAGGCTTTATGGCGAAGTTGACAAGCTGATGTCTGAATGTAATTACGATCCAAATAAGGACATCAAGCTGAATAAGAGCTGCTGCTGGGAGTGGACAGGAAACAACAAGGCGCTTGAGGCAAAAGTCAAGAACTATTTCAAAACCCGGAATGAGGAAGGCAAATTGCACAGGGATTTTATGAATGTCTTTTTTGACGACAAAAGGAAAATATTGCTGAGAATCGACAGGCAGATTGGCTTGTTCGGAAGATTTCTGAAACGTCATTCTCCGCGATTGTATTTCTTACTGAAGCGGTTCAAAAAATGAAAATGAATACCAAACCAAAAATAAAAATCAATTTCATGTGCCAGCCTCCTGCAAATTATTATATACAATATTTTTTCATGAACCTTCTGAAAAAAGATTATGATATCGTCCTTTCAAATAAACCAGATTATGTCATATATTCCGAATTTGACGGTAAGAATTTACACCCTGTCGCTTATAAAAGTGAGTGCGTGAAAAGCATCGACACAAAAATGGGTTTGGTTGGACATTTTATAAAAAAATGCAGTTTTCCGCTTTACTCTGTGCTCAAAAAAATCTCCTTGCCAGTAACAAGCAGGATTAAGAACAATCAACAGGTTGTGCCGCTGAAAATGCCAAAATTATACGGACCTTTCAAAAAGATTTTCTATGCTATCGAAAACTGCAGGCCTGAAATGGACAAATGCAACTGGGCTTTCACTTTTGACTATGATGAGGAACTTAATGATCCAAAGCATTTGAGAATCCCTTTATACGCCATTGTTGTGGACGAGGAGCTTGTCAAGCACAATGTCAATGCGGAAAAAATTACTGCAGAGAAAAATAAATTCTGCAATTTCGTATACTCGAACAATGTGGAGTTCAGGAATAATTTTTTCCATAAACTGAATAAATACAAAAAAGTGGAATCATGGGGAAAGTGCTGCAATAACATGGGCAAGCTTCTTCCAGGAGGCAATTGGGGCAAAAGGCATAATAATGCAAGCGTGAAGTTTTATAAGAAAAAAGATTTTCTTAAACAATACAAATTTACAATCGCTTTCGAGAATAGTTCGTACCCGGGATATACCACAGAAAAAATTACTGAGCCGATGCTTGCAAACAGCATACCTATTTATTGGGGGAATCCTCTTGTAAGCAGAGATTTTAATACAAAAAGCTTTCTGAACTATCACGACTTTGAAAGCCAGGCTAGAAATAAATTTCCTGATTTTATTTTGAAAATTCCTGGAATCAAGTCAGTTATTAATAAGATAATAGCTGAAAAAGCCACAAGTAACCTCATAAAGAGGATTATAGAGATAGATAACAATGATGAGCTGTATGAAGAGTACCTCAAGCAGCCATGGTACAACAATAATAAGCCATCGAAATACGTCGACAAGAAGATTTTGATAAAAAGGTTTCATGAAATCTTTGATAAAAATCTTAAGATTAAGAAAATTGATTCTGGAAGCCTGAATGCCAAATTTTATGTTAGAAATAATGTTGACAAATATATTATTGATGAGATATGGAAAAATAATGAATACAGCATGTTTCCTGATTTTGACATTAAAAAAGATGATGTGGTTATAGATATAGGAGCCAATGTTGGGGCGTTTACGGTTTATGCCTCGCTGCTCGCAAAAGAAGTTTTTGCTTTTGAGCCTGAAAAAGAGAATTATGAAATGCTGAGAAAAAACATCCAGCTGAACAGTTTAAAGAATGTTAATCTATTCAATTCAGTGGTATCCAGCGTCTCTGGCAGGATAAAGCTCTATCTTACCAATATACCTTGCTCGTACGGAATTTTTAAGATGGGCAATTCGCTGGCTGATGCTGATGTAAAGTCCGTTACATTGAAGGAAATATTTGACAGCAACAAGATTACCCGCTGCAATTTACTGAAAATAGACACAGAAGGTTCTGAATATGACATCCTGGCTTCATTGCCTAAGGAGTATTTCGGTCTGATAGACAGGATTGTTCTGGAATACCACGATGTATTAATGGCTGATGTGTCAAAAAAATTAATAAAGTTTTTATCGCAGAATAATTATGACATAAAAACTGTGCCAACAAATGATGGCTTAGGCTTGATATATGCCAGAAGGATTGCCAATTCGCACAGTAAGTTTTATTATCCTTGTGCGCTGTCCAGGTTTGCTTGTCAAAAATACAGTCTAACATTTGATAATTATTTTAGCGACTTTTATAAAAATAAAGTGCGAAAAAATGTTGATAGGATTATCGGAATAATAGGATTATCAATAAAAAAACTACATCCGAAATTATACCATCAACTAAAAAAACTCAAGGATTGAAATGAAAAAAAATCTTATAGTGACATTGGCAAATGAACCTTTCTTGGATCAGGCTAAACAAGTTTTTTCCAGCATCTATTGGAATGCAGGCTGGAAAGGGGACTACATGCTTCTGGCGCATGATGTTCCTGAAAGAAAGCTGGCGTGGTTCAGGGAGAAAGGCATTTTAGTGAGAAAATGCAAGCCTATATTCAAGAATGCAGGAATGCCATTGGAAGTTTTACTTAGCAAATATTATCTTTTCAAACCCGAGTTCAAGAAATGGAATGCAGTGGTTTTTCTTGACGCGGATACAATGGTGAATGCCTCCCTTGACGGGCTTACAAAGGTCAGGGGATTTGCAGCCCCTGAAAGCGAGATGTTTCTGGAAAAAATAAAAGGCCCTTTCCTGATGAGGCTGATGAACATCGATAAGGGCATATTTGAAGAATTAAAAAAAGAATACAATCTCAACAAAAGGCCTTTCTGCTCTGGCGTGATGGCTTTCAACACAGAAATAATCAAGAAGGACACATTCAAAAAATTGATCGGGCTTTACAAGAAGTACGGGATGCTTAGCGAGTGCTATGACGAAATGGCGCTAAACCTGCTTTTTTACAGAAATTTCAAGAAAGTCCCTGACGCATACAATATTTATCCTTTCTTCTTCACATCCCGAGGAATTGAAAAAGAAAATATGTTCGGGGCAATACTGCATTTTGTAATTGAAAAGCCCTGGATTCCTGGTGCAATATTCTACAAGGAGTGGAAGCAAAGCCTTGACAGGGCGGATTTGATAAATCTTAAAAACAGGCCGAAAGCCGCTAAAGTCTTGAGCAAAGAGGAGATTGAAAAATGTGGAAAACTTTACAACAGCATGCTCCACAAACCAAGAAACCTGAAAAAGATATTTGCAGATTCTAAAATGACAATCGACAGGCATATGGGCCTATTCGGCATTTATCTGAAGTACAGGCACAACTGGCTGTACAGACTGCTTAAGAGGCTGAAATGAAAAAAAGCCTTTTAGTAACATTGGCTGATGAACATCAGATTGATCAGGCTAAGCAGCTGTTTTCTTCTGTGTATTGGAATTCGGGCTGGAAAGGGGATTACATGCTGCTTGCATACGGAATCCCTGAAAAAAAACTAAGATGGTTCAGAAAAAAAGGCATTTTGATAAAGAAATGCAGACCTATTTTCAGGAATGAAAATAGATTCCGCTCAATAGTGACCTGCAAGTTCTACATGTTTGTTTTGGAATTCAAAAAATGGCAGAATGTAGTATTTCTCGATTCTGATATCATTGTCAGAGCATCACTTGATGAACTTGCCAAAGTCAAAGGGTTTGCAGCTGTTGAAGAGAAAATCTTGGCGGATCAATTTATCTCGTTTTCCGGATCAGAACAAGATAATGTCTTATTGAGAAATTTGAAAGAAAATTATGATTTAGGCGAGATGCGATTCAATGCAGGAGTCGTGGCATTCAATACAAAAATAATAAATAAAAAAGTTTTCCCTGAATTGAAAAGACTGTTCAATTTTTACAAAAGGATAAATCTCTTGAATGACCAATCGATACTTAATTTGGTTTTCTACAAGAAATGGCAGAGGCTGCCTCTTTGCTACAATGTCTCGCCTTATCTGCTAGCTCATCCTTTTTTCATCAGAAATATAAAAAAAATTCCGGGTATAATCTTGCATTTCATGAGCAAACGAAAGCCTTGGGATAAAGGGGACCCATTCAATAAGGAATGGAGGCGCAATCTTGAGATTGCGGAATTCATCGACGTGAACAAGCCGGTGCCTGCAAGAGATTTTGATAAAAAAGCGATAATGAAAATTTCCAGACGCGTAAAAATAAAAATGCTTACTTATACTCCTGTAAGAATCATGGATAGGTGGGCGGGATTATTCGGACTTGTGTTGAAGGAAAGATGCCCGAAGATTTATGAAAAACTGAAAAGATTGGCAAATTAAAATGAATAGCTTATTCAGCAATAAAAAGAAGAAGATAGTACTGTCGCCTCATTTTGACGATTTTGCTATTTCACTAGGGGGACTTGCGTTCAAATGGTCTGCGAATGAATGTGACGTAGAGGATGTGGTGGTATTTTCCAACTCGGAATTTGCACCTGGTTACAACATCGCTTCTGAAAAAAGGAAAAAGATAATTTCTAAATTAAGATTTCAGGAGGAGATGAATGCAACTAAAAAAATAGGCAACATTAAAATAAGATTATGCAACCAGGATGATGCTCCGATAAGAAGGCATCATGAATTGTACGGTTCATATAATATCACTAGAAGAAAGGACAGAGAAGCAATAAATAATATATATGAATTAATCAATACATTGTTGTTTTCCAGCGATATACAATTATTTGTTCCGCTTGCAGTAAAAGAGCATGTAGACCATCTGATTGTCAGGAATGTAGTGATTAATTCTATATTAAAAAATAAAAATAAGATGAAAGCGCAGGTATTCTTTTACGAAGACCTGCCATATGCTGCGTCAGCCAATAAAGATGAGCAGAAAAAGATTGGCAGATTCATTAAAGATAATCAATTGGTTCCAATAACATATCCGATCGATTTGGGTTCTAAATTAAAGCTTTTAGATAATTATAAATCTCAACCAATACAAGGTTATTATGACGCAATCAACCGAAGGGCTGAACAGATTCAAGAGCAATCAAGCAAAAAAACACCTTCTGAAAAAGTATTCATGTTCTCGCCGCAGAATGCTGTTTTTAAGCATAACAGATTGTATCCCTTAGAAACTTCCTTCCTGCTAAATAAATCATGCTCGGCAAAAAGCAATGTGCAGCAATTTATTGATAAGAAAATAGGTGAAACAGGCATATTCCTGAAAAATATTTCTCCAGAATTATACTATGCGTTAAAGCGGGTGATAAAATGAAAATCTGCATGTTATCGCACAGCTACCCTCCAGAACTTGAAAGAAGCGGGATTAGCACATATACTCATATTATTGCAAACGAACTTGCAAATAAACATGAAGTTACAGTAATTGCAGAATCTGCTGGCGGAGAAAAAGATTACATAGAAAACAATGTCCGTGTTATTAGAATAAATCCGAAAATCATAAGGCTTCCAATCTTTAACATCTTTTTCGGAAACTTCATCCATAAACTATGCTACAGCTACCAGGTTTACAGGAAAATTAAATCCTTGAAAATTCCTTTTGACATAATACACGCAGGTGAATGGAGTTTTGAAGCATTATTTCTGACATTCTGCAAAAATACAAATATTGTGACAACAATTCATTCTCCGACAATCCTGACTCGGCCCTGGGAGGAGAAAGGCATCCAGATGCAGGACAGGTTGATAAATCTCTTGGAAAAAACCCAGACAAAAAGAAGCAAAGCGATTATTTCCCCTTCCAGCTTTCTTAGAAAAATTGTCTCAGAAGAATGGGATATTCCTCTTCATAGTATACAGATTATCAGCAATCCGACCAAAGAGATTGTGCTGGCAAAGAGAAAAGTTCCCTACAAAAATTTCATGGTTTATTATGGAAGAGTTGAGAAACTGAAGGGTGTTTTAGTACTTCTGAAAGTGCTGGATGGTGTTTTTGAGTTGCACCCTGACCTAAAAATGCTGTTTATAGGAACAGACCGCATTAATATAAAAAAATATTTAAATGAATCGCGCCATAAAAAAAATATAATCTTATTGCCCCATCTTAGCCAAGAAGATTTGTTCCCGATAGTTTCAAAAGCCAGATTGGTTATCCTGCCTTCATTATTTGAAAACTTCGGGCTCACCTGCCTTGAGGCGATGGAATTAGGCAGGGTAGTTATTGCAACACGCAAAACAGGATTTGAGGAGATAATACAGGACGGTATTTCAGGATTTTTGGTGGAACCAGGCAATGCAAAAGAATTGCAAGAAAAAATAATTTCCTGCTTGGAAAGAAAGGATCTCGGCATGATAAGCAAAAATGCACAAAAAAGAGCAGAAGATTTTGATGTTAAAATCATTGCTGAACAATTAGAAAAGTTGTATAAACAAGTACAAAAATGAAACACGAAACAATAGTCTTAATCCCGAACTACAATGGGAGGCAGCATCTGGATGAATGCCTGTCCTCTTTGCACGAGCAGACATATCGTGATTTTAAAATAGTTTTTATTGACGACTTCTCCAAGGATAATAGCATATTGTTTGTAAGAACAAATTTTCCAGATGTTGATGTTCTTGCTTTGCCTGAAAACATGAATTTCGCAAGGGGAGTGAATATCGGAATGAAATATGCTATTGACAAGTATTCCCCGAAATATATTGCTGTCCTGAATAATGATACTAAAGCTGACAAGGATTGGCTGAAGCATCTGGTGGCTGCAATAGATTCTAAAGAAAGGATTGCAGCGGTAGCTTCCAACATGCTCTTCTATGATAACCACAGAATCATCAACAGCCAGGGCGGAACCTATAATTTCTTTGGAGAGGGGCATGACATTAACATGTATAAAAATCGAAGTGAAGTCAAAGAGGCAAGAAGCAGTGTGCTGAGCACTTGCTGGGGAGCCACACTCATAAAAACTGAATACATAAAAAACATAGGTTATCTTGACGGCAGGTACACTGCTTATTTCGAGGATTTGGACTGGGGGTGGAGAGCAAATTTGTTTGGCTACAAGTTAATCTTCGAACCTAAAGCAATAGTTTATCATAAAGGAAGCTCATCCTGGAAAAATCAGGAGATAAGAAAGTACTATCTTTGCTTAAGGAACAGCCTTTGCACAATGCTCAAGAATTATGAGTTCAGGTCTCTTGTAAAAATATTGCCTGTAATTTTTTCCAACTATCTGTTTTTTTACATCGGGAGACTTTTTTCAAGCAGCAGGAAAAATCCTGATGAATTGTCTTTTTATAAAAGATTAAGATACTCCCTGATTCCTGTGCGGTTGCTGCTCTGGAATGCAGGAAACTTGCCTAAAACACTATATCTGAGAAGGTCAATCCAATCCAGAAGAAAAATATCTGATGCTGAAATATTCAGGTTTTTCACTCCTGTGAAACACAGGCTTTTATCTGCCAAACCCGAGTCTCATTTTATGAAATATTCTCGGTTCTCTCCGCCTAACCTGTTTCTTTTCTTCTCAGGTTGCATAGGAAAGACAATCAAGGCATTTTCACCAAAAGCATACCGCAAGCTGAAAAAGCACGAGCATGTCTGGGTCAGAAAATAAGATTATGAGCTTTTCAGATAACTTGATGATACTTCTTTGCTGCTGCCGATCTTCACAACCATTCCGTTGTCCATCCATATGGCCCTGTCGCAGTATTTCTCTATCATTCCAAGGCTGTGGCTTACCAACAAAACTGTTGTTCCTTTCTTAACCAGCTCTTTTATCCTTTCCGAGCTCTTTGTCCTGAATTTCTCGTCCCCGACTTCAAAGACTTCGTCTATGAGAAGTATGTCCGGGTTGGAATGGATTGCTATCGCAAATGCAAGCCTCTGCTTCATTCCTTCCGAGAACTGGAATACTTTTGTGTTTACATATTCTTTTAATTCTGAGAATTCGACTATTGAGTTGAACCTCTGCTTTATCATCCTGTTTTCAACGCCAAGCAGGGAGCAGCATAAAAAGATATTGTCTCTCATCGTAAGCCTTTCTTGCATTCCTATATTCAGGTTGATGAGTGGTATCATCCTGCCGTTTATCTTTACAGAGCCTTCATCTTTCTCATAAATGCCTGCGATTGTCCTTAGGAGAGTGCTTTTTCCGCTTCCATTCTTCCCTATGATTCCTACAACTTCGCCTTCTTTTGCTGTGAATGAGATGTTTTTCAGCACCTGGATTTTTTTCTTTGTGTCCCTGTCAGAAAACAATGATAAGATCCTTGACAGAGCAGAGATGTTTTTTCTTATGCCTATCTTGAAAGTTTTCGATACATTGTTTATGATTATCCTATCCATTTATACCATCTCTGCGAATTTGTTTTTCAGCTTATTGAATATAAGGTATCCGAAGACAAATGATACTGCTGTGAAACCAACCAGTATGAGCACTGAACTCAAATCAGGAAGTTTGGAGTATATCAGAAGGTCTCTTGAAATGCTGATTATGTGATACATTGGGTTGAATAAATTTATCTTGTAAAGCATTCCGTTCGCTTCTGTCACGACATAGAATATCGGAGTCCCGAACCACCAGATTCTCGACGCAAACATCCAGATGTTGTTCAAATCCCTAAAATATATCATTATTGAAGACAGTGCGAAGCACAGCCCTAATGTGAACAAGAACATCATTAACAGCACAATAAGGAACAAAGGCAGTAAATATGGTGTTATGCCGAAGAACAACAAGAATATTATGAACACTAAAAGCTCAAAGAAATGTGATATCAGCGCCATAAGCACATTTGATATGATCAGTGATTCCCTGCTGAAATTCAAAGATTTTATTAGATGCGAGTTTTGTATGATGTTCTCCATCGATGCGCCTGTCGCCAATGTTATGAAATTGAACTGTATCAATCCTAATAAGAGATAAAGCGGGTAATATTCAACTCCTGTACCTAAATTCTTTGAGAATATGAAATACAGCAGGACAAACATCAGCAGGGGATTGAGCAGATACCAGGCTATTCCGAGGTAGCTTCCTTCATTTCTCAGCTTGAAGCTTGTCTTTGTTAATTGGATTATCAAATCTAGGTTTTTCACTTTGCCCCAAAGAGTGCGTTTAAAGTCGCCATTTATGGCCAGTGAGCAAATTTACATATTGTAAAACAGCACTGATGCTCAATTCAATCATCTGCCATTTGAGCATGCGAACGAGACTTTAAACGCGTCCCGAGGGTGTGAATTTTATGAAGTTTTTAAATCTGCTTGTTCTGACTAAGAAGTGAATATGAGATATATCTTGAAAATGGAAATCTTTTTAAATAATCTGCATATTATACTAATATATATCATGTTTAAAAAAAATCGAGGTGTTTTTGTATGAAAAAGACTATAGTTTTAATGTTAGTTCTGTTTGTGTTCTGTGCAGGAATGGCATTTGCATTGCCGGGTCCCAGACCTGTAGGCACGTGCGGAGGCGAATTGCGATGCGACTGCGGAGAGGCAGTTACGAGCAATGTAACCCTCAGCGATAATATTGAATGTACTACAGATAATTACGGACTATATGCCTATGGGAATGACATTACTATCAACTGTAATGGCCATAGCATTACCACTCCGTATGGCGACCTTGCAGGTATTATTATTCCAGGACCTTACGGCGATGTTCATGTAACCGATTGTAATATACAAGGATTCGATAAAGGAGTATATACAACAAATTCTGACGGAAATCATATAGAAGAGAATACAATATCCGGAGTAAATTACGGAGTCTACCTTCTAACTTCTGCTTATGGAGAAGTAACTGAAAACGACATAATTGATACAGCTAATAGCGGCATCTATTTAGACGGCAGAGGTGGCGCCTCTTATAACACAATAAGCGGGAATACAATCAATTATTCTGCTCAGGACTGCAGCAGTAGCGGCGGTCCTAGTTGCGGCGCTATAGAGCTGAACTACGAAGATAACTGTGTGATAGAAGACAATCACATCTACAGAAGCGACAATAATGGAGTCACATTATATGAATCAAACCATAATCAAATACTTGACAACACTCTTGTTGATATCAATAGCTGGGGCATAAGATTAGCAGCCCACAATCCAAACGTTGGCGGCGATAATACAGTAAATGGAAATACCTTAACTGGAAGTGAAATAAGAGTCGCAACTGAAAGGAACACAATTAATAATAATGTACTTGATGGACAAGGTGACAGCTGGAATGGCATCTACTTAGGCGAGAGCAATTGGATTGACACAGAGGGTAATACTTTTGATGGCAATGATATTTCAGGATATTACAAAGGTGTGTATGCAGGCGGCGTAGACAGCTTCATCATGTCAGATTCACAAATACATGGCAACTGTGAAGGAATAAGACTGGAAAGCGCTGGATTAAGCGCTTATGGTGATGTCGTGCAAAACAATGATCCAGACAATCTTGAGTTCTGCAATGATATGGATAGGAAGACTGGAATTTATGTAGACTCATCATCAACATTGAATTTTTATGGCGGAACAATAAGCAATAACGGGGATTACGGAATCTTTTCAATTTTAGGAAGCAAAGTTGACTGGCAGGCAGATGGTTCTGCGACATGCGCAAACAATGCGCTTTATCTCGGAGATTATCCTTCCGGAGACCATTCTGTTGACAGAGATGTTGACAGGGAAAACTGTCCAATCTGGCCGGCGGAAGCAGAATATAAGTGCGGGGATGTTATCACAGAGGATGTGACATTAACAAATCCGATAGTTTGCCAAGGCATGTACACTTATGGCCTTGTGGCTGGAGCAAACAACATAACAATTAACTGCGACGGACAGGAAGTATCAGGGGATGGTGGAAGTGGCAGCGGAATATTCGTCAATGGCTACGGCGGAGTTACTATTGAGAACTGTGACATCTCTGGATTCAGCTATGGTATAGATGTTTGGGATGGGTTGCCAGGCGTAACAATGCAAAACAACCATATCCACAGCAACTCGTATGGAGTGTACTCAAGAGAAAATGAAAGGACACACGTTTTGGAAAATACGTTTGAGTCTAATTCGATAGGTGTCTATTTCCTGGCAACTGCATACGGAGACATAATTGCCAATACAATAACAGACGGCAACATAGGCGTTTATTTAGTAGAAGGTGTGTTGCCTGGTTCTTACAACACAGTAGAAGGAAACACAATAGATCCTTGGTCAAGTGGAACCGGAATAAAAATCAATGACGACAATAATCAGATTATAAGAAACACCGTAGACTGTCGATGGAGATCATCCGGAGGATACGGAATATATCTGGCAGGGGAAGACAATACATTTTCAGGGAATGATGTCTCCAACTGCGGCAAAGGGTTCGTTGCTGATTCAGTTGACAATTTTACAATAAGCGGAGACAACTACCATGATAACAATGAAGGAGCTTTTATCAATGGCGCATCCGGAACAATTGTCGACACAGACTTTAGTGACAATGGCGGAGCAGAGACAGGACTGAGTCTCAACAATTCAGAAATTGAACTGGTGAATGGAAATTTCATAAACAACGGAGACTGGGGTGTTGATGCGTACGGAAATGGCAACACTCTGCATTGGGCTTTGACTGATGATGTTGTGTGCTCTAATAATGACATACAGTTGAGCGGCTGGATTGTCCCGTTCGGCGGAACTTTAGACCATAGCGATAATTGTGATGTCTATGTTAATGGGGTACTTTTGGGAGAAAATCAGTCTGGAATTTATGTAGAGGATATAGACACTTCGGGAGACAATGAATACACTTTCGGCAATCCAGATTTCGGCATAGAAGGTGAGATACATTCAACAGACGGTTCTACAGGAACTCTGACTGTGAATTTCTACAGCAAGCCTCCTGAAGGCGGAACTAAGTTCAAGCTTGAAGGATTAGGAATTTGGGTTGATGTGAATATCTCAGGTGACATTGTAAATGGTTTGGATTATTGGATTTTGAGGATCTACTATACTGATGAGCAGTTGAGGGCTGCTGGTGTGACAACGAGTTCTCTGAAAATTACGTGGTATAATCCTGCTACACTGAAGTGGGAGACTTTGGACACTACTGTGAATAAGGCAGAGCATTATGTTGAAGCCAGAATAAATCACTTCAGCTTGTTTGGTGTTGGCGGAACTTCAGGCGGTGGTGGCGGTGGAGGTTCTGGTGGTGGTACAACAGCTTCATATGGCGGTACTACTTTGACTGGCTCGAACACTACTGTGGAGAATTTCATTATGGAGACTTGCCTGTCGCAGGATCAGACTGTGTACTTCTATATTCAGAAGCTTAAGCAGATGATGACTATGACGAACTTGGATACTAATGAGTTGAGGCTGAACAACAATCCGGTAACTATAGCGCAGAATGCCACAGAGTACTATGATGTGAACAACAACGGCGTGCCAGATACTAAGATTGTAGGTTCCAGGAAGCTGGCTACTAAGAGCTGCTTCACGATATACGAGCTGAATGAAGGCATGTACACAAAGAAAGAGGAAGTGAAGAAAGAAGAGGAAGCAGCTGCTAAGGCGGCAGAGGAAGCAGCAAAGGCAGCAGCGCAGCCGACTGCAGAAGCTAAGGCTCCTGAAGTCAAGGAAGTGCCTGTCGCAGGAACCAACTGGAAGACTATATTATCATGGGGAGTTCCTGTGCTGGTGATAGTCGCTTTGGCAGGGCTGTATATGTATTTCAGGCCTAAGAGCCCTTCAGCAAGTTATGTGCCGACGAAGACTTATGCGCCAAGTGCGGAAGTTAAGGCGCCGGCGAGGCATCACAAGCCAAAGAGACACTAAATTTTTTTATTATTTTTATTTTAATTAAATTATTCAGCTACAAATCTATGATTGCATTATAAGAACTCCTATAAGCGCTGCCATGTGTGACCAGAAATGGCTTTTTGATGCTAACTTTAGTATCTGCTGTATCTTTTTTTGTCAATACAAACAGGTACATGTTATGCAGGAAATCAATGGGTGCTATTGAGACAAGCAATTCCCCGTGGATGCCTCTTGATTTTTCCATCTGACGCAAAGTGAAATAAAGGTCAAGGGCGCCCATTCCCTGGAAAATCTTTCCGCACGATTCGAGCAGCCTCTTCTTTTCATATTCCTTTCCTGGATTTGTAGGATAAAGATAAGGATAGCCGAACAATGGCGGATCCTCGCCAATCAGCATCAGCATCCCGTCTTTTCTAAGAGACTTGTAGAACAGTTCAATCATCTTCTCTTTTCTTGCCCAGCCGACAACAAAATCAAGGAACTGGGATCCGAAGATTATGTCAACGCTTCCAGGCTTGACCTGGAACTTTTCCAAAACCGAATCAATGACTTTATCATACACGCTGTCTGTAGCAAGCATTCTTGGGTTTGTCCTGAACCTGTGCATCAGAAATTCAGCATAGCCTCCCTTGTTGAGTTTCTTGTATTCAGTTTCATACTCGCGGTGCAAAGCAGGATTTTCAAAAACATCTGGAAGCGTGTTGATATTGTATGTCAATAATCTTGCTACAGAAGGTATCTTCCTGCTGTATATTGCGCTTTGGATGTTGGCTTCTGCTTGTGTAGTCATTTTTTTTGAAAGATCATTTATTATAAGAGAGATATCCCTTACTTCATATCCCCGCAGCTGCGAAAGGAAATCTACCAATACAGTGCCTTCGCCGACAGCAGGGTCCAGGATTGTCGGGGATGTGTTTTGTTTGAGGCAGTTGTCAAGGAATACAAAATTGTTCAATGACTCCAGCAGTGTGCTGATTGCTGCCAAGTGTGTTCCCATGTCATTCTTGTAGTTGGCAGACCAGAAGTCAAAGAAGTCTCTGATTAATTCTTCGACAGGCTTTTCCCTTTTTCCGCCCCCTTGTTTATTAACCATTTATGAGTCGTAAAATCCTGGCAAATATAAACTTTGCGCATAAAACGCTGGTTTGCTGCAGTGCAGGAGAGCAAATTTTATTTAACTTATTAAGACGAAATATTTAAATACCGTTCTGGTTTATAATCGACGATGAGCATGAAAAAGTGGTGGGTGGCGATAGTTCTGCTTATAGTTCTGCCAATGGCTTATTCTTATGGGCAGGATACTTATGAGGCTGACAACACAACTGCAACAGCCAAGTGGATAACAACTGATGGTGTTTCACAGGAACATACAATATCCCCTGCTGGTGATGTTGATTATGTGAAATTTAATGCCACTGTTGGAGCAAAGTATATTATAAGAACAAGCGACTTGAGAAACGGCTCAGATACAATCATCGCGTTATACGATGGCGTCGCTAAACTATCTGAAAATGATGATATCATTCCATATTCGATAATTTCATCACAAATTGACTGGATTGCTGATAAGACAGGAACTTTTTTTGTGAAAATAAAAGATTTCAGCTCTGGAACAGATGGCGCAATTTATAACATATCTGTTTTAGAAAATCCCATAATAGATCTTTCCATTAGTAATTATCCTGCACTAGTCAACAGAAATTCATTCTTTAACATCACTGTCAATGTGAGCTGCTCAGGGGTTAACTGTATTGAATTGAATGTTTATCTTGACCCAAAAAAACAGGAGGGTGGTATAGATAAATCCGAGGATTTCAACATTCTTAACAACATTTCTGCATTGGATGAGAAAGAATATAATGTAATTGTCAAACTTAAAGATGACTTTGAAAAAAAGCCGAGAGTCTTGAGAAAGAATGATTTAAATTTGTGGAGAGACTTTGTCGATAAAAAACAAAAGAGAGTTCTGACAGTTCTCGACGAGTCAAAGTTCAAGCTGAACAAAAAATATGGGGTTATAAATGCCTTTTCAGGGGCAGTTACAAAGGAAGGGCTGGAAGCCCTAAGAAACAATCCAGAAGTTGAGAGCGTGCAGGAGATTTACAACTTAAGCATAACTCTTGATAACTCTACAAAATTAATAAGAGCCAATGACACTTGGGCTGAGCAGTACAAAGGAATTAACATCACAGGCGCTGGGCAGACTGTGTGCATTCTTGATACTGGAATAAATTACAATCATTCTGACTTTGGAGGCGCCCATGGATTCCCAAGCGACAAGGTTATTGGCGGATACGATTATGTAAATGATGATTTTGACCCGTGGGATGACAATGGGCACGGAAGCCATGTAGCTGGAATTGTTGCCTCGGAGGATTCGACTTATACAGGTGTGGCTCCTGATGCAGATATTGTTGCGATAAAAGTGTGTGACAACGTAGGAATGTGCTCTTCAGATTATATAACTGCCGGAATAGACTGGTGCATTTCTCATTCTGAAGAATACAATATAAGTGTTATCAGCATAAGCATTGGAGACAACTCAAGTATGCAAACATACTGCGATGACGAAGTGATGGCTGAAGCGATAAATTACGCTCATGATTTAGGAATTGCTGTTGCAGTTGCTGCTGGGAATGACGGCTTGACTAACGGAATTTCAGCTCCTGCCTGCGCAAGCGGCGCAATAGCTGTAAGCTCAATAAACAAGGATGATTCAACAATTTCATCTTTTAGCAACAGAGGTAACCTGACTGATGTTTTGGCTCCTGGAAATTCAATTGTTTCATCAAGAGCTATTGGTGTATGTTCAGGATTCTGTTCTTGTGTCGGTGAACGCATGACATGTTCAGGCACATCAATGGCTACACCTCACGTTGCAGGCGCAGCTGCATTATTAAATCAGTATTATTCTATGTATGATGGGATAAGGCTTCACGCAGATAAGATTGAGGATGTTTTAAAGGCTTCAGGCGCTAGCAGGCATGATTCAGGAAGTGGGCTGAATTTTTCAAGGTTAGATATTTATTCAGCTGTGCATTATCCATTACCTAAAGGGCTAGTTTCAACAACAGATGGTGATACCCCTTTTTATACAACTGACAGCAATCCGCAGACTATAACAATAAATGCGGGGGAATCAGCTTTAGTTACTTGGGAAGTTAATGCCACAGGAGATTATTTGAGCAATTATGAATTCTACACATTCGCAGACTCTGACGTCCTGCCTGAAGAAATATTATCAAATAAAGTAAATATCTCAATAGCCCCGCCTGCGCCTGTGCTGCAAGCAATCGGAAACAAGGAAGTTGATGAGAATGACACACTGACATTTATTGTAAATGCAACAGATGAGGATAACGACACATTAACATACGCCACAAACTTCACAAAAGGAACATTCAACACAACTTCAGGGGAATTCAATTGGACTCCATCATTTACAGAATCTGGAACTTACTCTGTCGAATTCAATGTTTCCGACGGGCATGACGGAACAGATTATGAAATAATCAATATTACAGTGAATGACATTGGAGGGTTGGTTGAAGGAAATGCAAGCGATGTCAACACGACATTGAACTTAAGCGTCACAATAAACGGCACCAACGCTTCATCCGGACTATTGACAGGCGTCCTTGATGTTAACTTTACAGAGAACGGCGAGCCTGTGGTTGAGTTCGAATGGAACTTCTCTGCAAATGATGTGCTGAATTTCTCAGGGATTACTGTTGTGGAAAATGTATCTAATGGAAAGTCTTACATCATAATATCAGGAATTGATTTATCTTCACAAGGCGCTACAAAAACTGTTTATATGAATCAAACATCAAGCTCAACAAACGGCGTATGCATAGAAGATGCAGAAATCGCCTCAATAAGCGATTTAAGCACAAAATGCAATGGGGCTAATGAGCATAAGGTGAAATGCGATAATGCGACATCATCTGGATACAAGTGCGAAGACTTGGGAACAAGGCTGAAAATCAGCGGATTATCGCATTCAGGAGTTCAGCAGTACACCATCTCCAGCGGTGGCGGTGGTGGAGGCGGCGGTGGCGGTGGTGGAGGCTCTGGAGGAAGCACAGGCTTCAGCTCGACGCAGAATGTCACAGAACAGCCGTCAGAACTTTTCATAATAAGCACCTGCCTAAAACAAAATCAATCAGTCAATGTTTACGTCAAAGAAGTCAAGACGACAATCACTTTAATAAAAACATCAGCAGGAAATGCAGAGTTAAGCGTTTCAGGCAGATCATACAACCTGTCAGACAACCAGAATGTTTCAATAGATTCCGACGGAAACGGGCTGCAGGACTTAAAGATTAAGTCGACAGGCGCCACAGAATCAAAGGCATGCCAGATGTACTATGAGATGAACGAGGCCAAGCAGAATTCAAGCTCGCCAGTCGCAAAGGCTGAAGCCAAGGAAACACCGAAAGAAGAGACGAAGACAGAAACAAAGGCAGAAACAACTCCTGCAGGCATGGTTGCCGGAACAACAGAGACAAACAATCAGGCAGCACAGCAGCCAGCCGAGAAACAAATATCTGTCAACAAATGGTATTCTGGATTTAATATCCTATTGGCAGTTGCGATAATCTTGCTTGTCGGCTCATCAATAGCAATGTTTGTATTGATGAAGCCAAAGCCGAAAGTTTATGTTCAGCCAAAAACTGAAACAAAGATTGAAGAGCCGAAGCAGCAGCCAATAAAACTAGAAATAAGAAAGCCAGAACATCATAAGAGAAGCGGTATTGCAAAAGAACTGCATAGAAAAGAATTAAGGCTTGAAAGGGAATTAAGAAAAATCAAGTAATGTTATATAATCTTCCTCTGACAATTGTTGCTTCAACTTTTCCTGGGAAAACAACATCCTCATAAGGGCTCCAGCTGCATTTTGTCTTGAGCAGCTCGTGCATCACTCTGGTTGGATTGTTCGGGTTGATTACTGTGAACGAGCCGATTCCGTTCTTTTCTATCAATCCATATGCTTCTCCCAAGAATTTTCCAGGATTGTATGATGTGATTCTTGCAATATTGTGAGGGTTCATCTTCTGCATGAGATATGTGACAAACAATCCGTAAGTGTCGAGATTCGGGACGCCTCTTATGCCTTTCTCCTTCTCTTCAAGCAGATGAGGAGCGTGGTCTGAAGCAAGTAAATCTATCTGGCTGTTAATCAAAGCCTGCAGGAGAAATTCCCTGTCCTCTTTTGTCCTGATTGGAGGGTTCATTGTTATGAAATCAGACATCTTGTAATTTCTGAAATTGCTTTCATCAAATAATAGATGATGCGGTGTAACTTCGCATGTTACCCTGAGCCCGCTGTTGATAATTGCCTGAAGCCCTATTCTCGTCGAGACATGGCAGATGTTTCCAACCAGCTGGTATTTTTTTATTATGTCCAGAGCCTTGTTTATTGCGCTTAATTCAGAAATCTCAGGCCTTTCAGGATCCTGCTCAATCATTGCAGGGTCTTCGCAATGAAAGCTTACAACCTTAGGCTCGCTGAAAATTCCTTTCTTGTACAACGCCATCTTCGCATCTAATGATTCAAAGTTCCTGAAATAAAGCTCTCCCACACTTTTTGCCATGAAAACTTTGTAAAATCTGTGGTTTGCAGGCTTTGTCTCAGGGCCTATTCCAAGATAGAAATGAAAATCAATCGGCAGCTCTTTCGCTTTCTTCTGCTTAAGCTCCAAGTCAGCCATTGTGGTTATCGCATGCTTTGTGTTCGGCATGTCCATGACAGCAACAACCCCGCCGTTGATTGCAGCAGCTGCAATCGTGCTCAAGTCTTCCTTGTGCTGCTCTGCCCCTTTCGGGTCCTCGCGCGAATGAACATGCAAATCAACAAATCCAGGAAATATGATGTTGTTTGGATTATACTCTGCGTCAGGCTTCCTGAAATCAGAATGCTTGGTTATAACATCAGTAATAATGCCGTCGGAAACAACAACCTGCCCGTAGAATTCTTTTACAGCATCAACAAATCTTCCCTGAATGACAATGTTAGATTCTTTTTCCACAGTTATCTCTTTTGTGCATTCCAAAACCTGTGTCTCTAAGCTGATCTGCTGTGAAGACAGGTCCGTCTATGCAGCTTCTATATCCACCTAAGTCGCAGCTTCCGCAGATTCCTATCCCGCATTTGCAGTAGCGCTCGACAACAACCTGAATATCATTTAGAGGAACTCCATTTTTAGAAGAGATTTCAACAACCCGCTTCATCATCTGCTCTGGGCCGCAGGTTACAACTGCAGACGGCTCTGCAAATTCGCTGAAAGCCTCTAAGATTTTTCCGGGCTTGCCATCATCTGTCCGCACTAAAAGAAATTTCATCTGCTTTTGCAGGTAATCTCCAAAAGGCGCATCTTTCTTGTCGCTTAATCCCAAGAATGTCAAGACCTTGTGATTTTTTGAAAGCAGATAGGCAGGAGCTACCCCGCATCCTCCTACGACAGCTACAGTCTTATCCTGGAATTTCACGCTGTTGCCGTAAGGGCCTCGCACATATTTTTTATCACCAACATTCCATTCAAACATTTCTCTTGTGTAATCGCCAACCTTTCTGACTATCAGCATCAAAGGGTCATTATCCATCACAGATAACGGCTTCTCGTTCTTGCCGTCGTAAAGGAATACGAATTGTCCAGGAAGCGCATCTATTGATTGGTCAAATGTGAAAACCCTGAGTGATGGTGAGATTTTTTCTATGGCAAGAATCTTAACTTCCCTGTACTGCATGTTCAAGTCATCCTTGACAAAAGCATTTGCATTTCTTGTTTCATCCCTTAAGTCTTCCTTCAAGGCTTTAAGATATTTGAATGCTGTTTTGGTATCCATCCCTGCAAAAACAGTGCCTAAGCCGAAAATATCAGCTCCTGCTCTTTTGTAGCTAATGACATCTTCAGCAGTTGCTATTCCGCCGTTTGCTATCAAATAAACATTTCTTCCGCATGATTTTATTACTTCAGAAATCTCGTGAACGCATTGCAGCCCTCTTTCTTTAATTGCCTTTCCAGACCTTCCGCAGTTGAAATTGCTTACGTGCGCATTGGTTGTCGCAACAGTATTTATTGCTGTAATCCCGTCGGCGCCTGCCTCGATTGCTGCCCTCGCAAGCTCGCCAATATTAGGAACATTGGGGGTGAGTTTTGCAATGACATCAATGCCTACAGCATCCTTCACTGCCTGGACGCATTCTGCAACAGTCCTCGCATTCTTCCCAATTTTCATCCCCTCATCTCCTTTTGCGTGAGGGCAGGAGATATTAAGTTCAACAGCATCTGCTGTGGTATATTCTGCAACCTGCTTTGCCAAGTCAGCAAACTCTTCAGGGGTTCCTGCAATCAAGGAAACTATCAATGCCTTGTTTTCAGGAAGCTCCAATGATGAGAATTCGCTCGAGAATTCTTCAATGCCTGGATTTGCAAGCCCGACAGCATTGTTTAATTCTCCTGGATACGGCTGCGCAACAATAGGCTCCTTATATCCTCCTCTGGGTTTGCTGCTTATGCTCTTGGTTGTGAATATGTCCAAAGAAAAATCCTTCCACCTGTTGATTATGTCAGCAGTTGTGGTTGCTGTGCCTGAATTGCTGACTAAAGGAAACGTTTCCCTCATAATTATGTCGCGGAGTTTCATGAAGCTTTCTTTATCACAAGCGGATTCTGTTCTGTAGGCTTTGTAAGCTTGTCGCAGTAATAGCATCTAAGCACATGATTATTTTTGTCTTCAACATAAAATCTAGACGGTGTGTGCTCATTGTGTTCTGGCCTTGTTATGCACGAAGGATTGCTGCACTGCGCGATATTGCCAATCATCCTTCCAAGCTCATACCGGAACTTGCTTTGCAGTTTTCCATCCCTTATGTAATTGATAGTCGCTTCAGGAGCCAAGAGGCTGATTATTGACAATCTTTCCTCGTCCAATTCCAAAAGCCCGTCGTATTTTACAAGGTCTTTCTTGCCTAATTTTCCAGAATGAAGCCTTGAGCCTGTGTATTCTGGAACGTCTGTGATTTCCAAAAGCTGGACAAGCTTCTTCGCAGTGCCTTCCGGAAGCCTGTCAATGACAACACCGTTTCCGTCTATTCTTCCAACCTTGTAGGATTTCCTGTCTTTTTGCGAGCTGTCAAA